>JAXDHK010000472.1:0-8383 GCA_034664545.1 Solirubrobacteraceae bacterium | reverse complement strand
TCGGTGCTCAGCGTGTTCGCCGCGGCCATCCTCTTCCGCCACCTCGGGGGAGTCGGGGTCGGCCGCTACGTGACGATCTTCTCCCTGGTCGCCATCGTCGGCGGGATCTCCGACCTCGGGCTGACCCAGCTGGGGATCCGCGAGCTGTCGATCACGCCGGTCGCCTGGCGGGGGGCGCTGGCTCGGGACCTGCTCGGACTGCGGATCGCGCTCTCCCTGGTCGGCCTGGCCGGGACCCTCGTCTTCGCGCTCGTGGCCTACTCGTGGACGATCTTCGTCGGCGTCGCGATCGCCGGGGTCGGCCTGATCCTCCAGGCCGCCCAGGACAACTACGGCGCGATGCTCCAGGTCGACCTGCGCTTCGGGTGGGTCGCGGCTCTCGACGTGCTCCGCCAGCTGGCGACGGCGGCGCTCGTCGTCGGGCTCGTCCTCCTCGACGCCCACCTGCTCGCGCTCGTGAGCGTCTACGTCTGGGCGGGGCTCCTCGTGCTCGTGATCGCGGGCCTGCTCGTCCGGGGGCAGCGGTCGCTCCTCCCGGCGTTCGATCTGCGGCGCTCGGCCCGGCTCCTGCGCCTGGTGGCGCCCTTCTCGGCGGCGATGATCGCGGCGACGCTCTATCCGCAGGAGGCCGTGGTCCTCGTCGGCCTGATCTCCAACCAGCACCAGCTCGGGGAGTACGCGGCGTCGTTTCGGGTCATCCAGGGCCTGACCGCCGTCCCCGCCCTGGTGGTCGGCGCCGCCCTGCCGATCTTCGCCCGGGCGGCGCGCGACGACCGGGCCCGGTTCGACTACGCGATCGGCCGGGTCTTCGAGGTGGCGGTCGTCGTGGGCGGGGCGGCGGCGGTCGGTGTCGCCGTCGGGGCCCCGCTGGCCATCGAGATCATCGGCGGGGCCGGCTTCCGGGACGCGGCCGGGGTCCTGGCCATCCAGTCGGTCGCCCTCGGGGCGAGCTTCGTCGGCAGCCTGTGGGGCAACGGCCTGCTCAGCCAGGGTCGCTACCGGGAGCTCGTGGCGCTGAACACCGCCGGGGCGGTGCTGCTCGCCGGGGTGCTGGCCGTGCTCGTCTCGCTCGACGGGGCCCGGGGGGCGGCGATCGCCGTCAGCCTGCTCGAGCTGGGCATGGCGGTCGCCGGGGGCCTGGTGCTCTGCCGGGGGGGCCGGGTCGGGCGCCCGGGGCTCGGGGTGGTCGCCAAGGTCGCCCTGGCCGGGGCGGTCGGGCTCCTCCCGGGGCTGTGGACGGGGGCGCCGGACGCGGCGCGCCTGGTCCTCGCCGTCGGCCTCTACGGGGCGGTCATCCTCCTCACCCGGGCGCTCCCCGCGGAGGTCGACGGACTCCTGCCGGCGCGGCTGCGAGCGGTCCGGTGACGCGGCCGCGGGTGCTCCTGATCTCGCTCGACCCGGTGGACGAGCGGATGGCGGGCGCGGCGATCCGGTCGTGGGAGCTGGCGCACGTGCTGAGCGCCCACGCCGAGGTCACCCTGGCCACGGTCAGGCTCGGCCGGATCTCCTCAGCCGAGGTCCACCTGATCGAGTTCGAGGCCCACGCGCCGGATGCGCTGCGACCCCACGTGATGGCGGCCGACGTGATCGTCGCCCAGCCCCAGTGGCCGGTGATCGCCGGGTGGATGCACCGGTCGGGCGCCCGGGTCGTCTACGACCTGTATGACCCGGAGACGCTCGAGACGCTCGAGCTGTTCGCCGGGACCTGGCCGGCGAGGCGGCGCCTGATGGTGGCGTTCACGCTCGATCGCCTCCACGACGCCCTGCGCGGGGGACACCATTTCGTGTGTGCGAGCGAGAAGCAGCGCGACCTCTGGCTCGGGGCGATGTACGCGGGGCGGCTGATCGACCCGGACGCCTACGACCGGGATCCGAGCTTCCGGTCGGTGATCGACGTCGTGCCCTTCGGACTCCCGGGGACCCCCCCGCGCCGGGAGGCGGTCGGAGCGATCCGGGCCGCGATCCCCGAGATCGGCGGGGGCGCGGAGATCGTCCTCTGGAACGGGGGGACCTGGCCCTGGCTCGACCCGGTCGGGGCGGTCGAGGCGTTCGCCCTCCTCGCGGCCCGGCGACCCGGCGCCCGGCTCGTGTTCATGGGCGCCGGCGGACACCCGGCCGCCCAGGGGGCCGCCGGGGAGGCCCGGCGGGCGGCGCGGGAGGCGGGCCTCCTCGATCGGTCGGTCTTCTTCAACGAGCGCTGGGTCCCCTACGCCGAGCGGGCCGGCTGGCTGCTCGACGCGGCGTGCGCGGTGGCCACCCACCGGGAGCACCTGGAGACCCGGTTCGCCTTCCGGACCCGGCTGCTCGACTGCTTCTGGGCCGGGCTGCCGATCGTGTGCACGGCGGGCGACGAGCTGGCCGCGCGCGTCGGGCGCGACGGGCTCGGGGAGACGGTGGCGCCCGGGGACGTGGAGGGCCTGGCCCGGGCGCTCGAGCGCGTGCTCGACCGGGGACGCCATTCCTACGCGGCGCCGCTCGCGGCGGTCGCCGCCGAGTTCGCCTGGCCCCGGGCCGCGGCTCCCCTCGCGGCCTTCGCCACCGCCGTGACTCCGCCGCCCTCGCCGCTGGGCAAGCACGCCCCCGGGCGGACGCCGGGCCACCGGGCGCGGTCGCTGGCCTACCGGGCGCTCCGCCCCGGGCTCGCCCTCGCCCAGCGGAGAGCCGGCCGCCGGTGAGGTGCGCGCTCCCCCACCCCGGCGTCCTCGCCCGGCGGAGCGCCGGCCGCCAGTGAGGGGCGCGCTTCCCCGGGGCGGGGACCACCGGCTCACGGTGGCCATCCCGACCTACGACGGCCGGGAGCTGCTCGCGGTCCTCCTCCCGTCGCTCGCCGGCCAGAGCTTCCGCGACTTCGGGGTGCTCGTCGTCGACGACGGGTCGACCGACGGAACCGCCGGATGGCTGGCCGCCGAGTGGCCGGAGGTGCGCCTGGTCGCCCACCCCGAGAACCGGGGGGTCACGGCGGCGCTCAACACCTGCCTGGTCGAGCCGCGGACCGAGCTCGTCCTCCTCCTCAACAACGACATGGAGCTCGATCCCGCGTGCCTGGCCGAGCTCGTCGGGACGCTCGACCGCCACCCGGAGGCGGGGACGGCGGCGCCCAAGCTCCTCGACTTCCACGACCGGGGACGGCTCGACGGCGCCGGGGACGTCATGACCTGGGGCGGGCACGGCCATCGCCGGGGCCACGGCGAGCCCGACGACGGGCGCTACGACACCCCGGAGGAGATCTTCGGGGCCTGCGGCGGGGCGATGCTCCTGCGGCGGGGGGCGATCGACGACGTCGGGCCCTTCGACGCCGACTTCCACGCCCTCTTCGAGGACGTCGACTGGGCCCTGCGGGCCCGCCTGGCCGGCTGGGGCTGCCGGTACGCGCCGACCGCCGTGGCCTACCACGTCGGGAGCGCGACGATCGGGGCCGGGCTCTCGGACTTCGCGCGGCTGCGGCTCTGGCGCAACATCGTCTGGCTCGTGGTCAAGGGGTGGCCGGCTTCGACCATCGCCCGCCACCTCCCCCAGCTCCTCGGCTACCAGCTGCTGACCCTGGCCGTCGCCGCGCGCGACCGCCGCCTGGGCGTCTGGCTCGCGGCCTGGCGGCAGGCGGTGGCCGGGCTGCCGCGGATGCTCGTCCGCCGCCGGGCGATCCAGCGGGCCCGCCGGGTCACCCCCCGCGAGCTCGAGCGCCATCTCGGGCCGCGGGGCTGAGCCGGGCTGGCCCAGGCTGAGCGGGCTGGTCGCGCGGCGCGCGGCGAGCACGACTCTGACGGCTTCACCCGGCCCGCCCTCCGCTAACGCCAAGCGCTGGTCGACGGCCCCGAGCGAGCAATGTCTCCGCTCGCTGGAGGCCGCTGGGTGCGTGGGAGCGTGGACTGGAGCTACGAGATGTTCTCGCAGGCCATGCCCTGGTTATTGCCGTCGTCGGAGTAGCCCGAGACGCAATACTCGCCGCCGGCGGCATTGCTGATGACGGCCGGCCAGGTGTCGTTTGTCGTCCAGGTCTGGTCGGGGCTGGTGGCGCTGTATCCGCCCGGGCCGGTCACCGTGAACGTGCCGGTGAAGTCCGATCCGTACGGGGAGCCGGCGATCGTCACGGTGCCTCCCGCGCCACCCGAGGCGTGGATGCAGACGTTGTGGAAGTAGTCGCAGCCGGACGAGTCGGCGCTGGCCGACGGCGCGGCGACGAGCGCGGCCGGCGCGAGGGCGGCCGACGTCACGAGTACGGCCAGCAGCTTGAGGCGGGTCATGCGAAGCGAATCAACGAAATGGCTCATGTGGTCCTCCGATGTTGGGTTGGACGATCGAGCGCAGAGCAACGGCCTGATCGGTGCGATGGCCCGGCTGAGGAGCCGCGGCAACGATGTTGAGAGTTGCGTTGCTGGCATTGACCATGGCCCAACGATTAGCACCTGTAGGCCGCGGATCACGTGTGTTTCCGGGGTTCGACGGTCCATCGCAGATCAGCGTGGGAACATTCTGAGAAGCGGATGGGAACCGAACAACGACGCACTGAGGCCGGGGGCGAGCAGCACCCCGACCCGCGCAAGCGCCTTGGGGAGGTGTTGCACGCGATCCGGCTGCGTGAGGGTCTCTCCCTTGAGGAGCTGGCGGAGCGCCTCGGGCGCCCGAACGCGAAGGGACGGTTCTCCGAGTATGAGAACGGCGTCCATCTCCCGCAACCGCGCGTGCTTAGGGACTATGCGAAGCAGTTCCCCGACGCGGTCCAGATCGAGAGGTTGTTGATGTTGCGCGGGCTAGCGGTCAAGGCGCGCAAGGTCGGCAGACGGCACGAGGAGCCGGCCGCGGCACGCGTCAAGGAGGTCTCCCAGGATCAGGGAGACGCCGAGCAGGAGGACCGCACCGAAGTGCACGAGAAGCGCCGGTCGCTCGCCGGTGCCGTCCTTGCAGCGGTGATCCTCGCTCTCGTGGTGACCGGGACCGTCGTGGCCCTCGGCGGCAAGGGCACCGGCGCCAACACCTACCTTGGTCGGAACGGCCCCGGCTGGGGGGCACCGCCGGGAGCGGGGAGCGGAACGACGCTCGTTGTCGACAGCCGCTCCCTGGTGGGGGCTCACGGGCGGGAGGATCTCGGCCCGCCGCTTCAGCTCACGCTTGCGCCGAGGATCGGGTGCCACTGCGCGGTCTCGGGCACCGAACGTCGCACCGGCCAGTTCTACGAGCACGCCGTGTGTCGAACCCATGGCGACTGGGTCACCAACAGCAACCTGAACACGCACGCCGACGATCACAACCCTGGCCTCGCGTCGACGACGCTCTACTACGCCGTCCGCCTGGACAACGGGCAATTGGGGTTCGTCAGCGCCGTATGGATTACCACCCGCCAGCGCTACAGCACGGAGTTACCGGCCTGCATCTCCCCCCGCTGACCCGCCGCGCGGCGGCGGCCTCGACGAGGTCGTCTGGAGCTCCGAGCTCCCCAGCGACCGCTGAGTCTTCTCGCCGGCGGGATCATCGAGCTGGCCGATGGTTTCCGGGGAGTGTGGCGGCAGGGGCGGACGGATGCCGTCGTGATCCTGCCTCCTCAGATGAAGTCCGTCACCAGGTCGGCAGCTCGATCCCTGAGTTCGCGGGAGACGCGAGGTGGTTGTCGAAAGACAGGGTTGTATGGATGCTCGTAGTCAGCGCATTGCCAAGCGGTTTCAAGTACCGATGCTGATCGCTGCAGTACTGGTGATCCCGACGATCATCATCGAGGAGGCCGGGACCGGCGAGCCGCTCGACACGCTTTCTGTGGTCCTCAACTACGCGATCTGGATCGCGTTCCTCGTCGAGATGGTCGTGATGCTCGCCGTCACCACCGACCGGTGGCGGTGGGCGCGCGAGCACCCGCTGGAGATCATCATCGTCCTGCTGACGCCTCCGTTCCTGTTCGCGGCGCTTGCGCCCGTCCGCGCGCTGCGGCTGCTGCGCCTGCTTCGGCTGCTACGGCTCGCCCCTCTCGTCAGACGATTGTTCACGCGTCAGGGACTCCGCTACACGGCGCTGCTCGCGTTCCTGACCGCGCTGGCCGGTGGCGCGGCGTTCCACCAGGCCGAACGGGGACAGTCGTTCTGGGACGGCCTCTACTGGGCGGTCACGACGATGACGACCGTCGGCTATGGCGACCTCTCTCCGCACACCGCAGCGGGAAAGCTCGTGGCCGTGACGGTGATGCTCGTCGGGATCGGATTCGTCGCGCTGCTGACCGGCGCGGTCGCGGAAGCGTTCATCTCGCCCCGAGCGCAGAAAGCGGCGGGCCTCGTGGCTGACTCGGCCCGCGCCGCCGAATCCAGCGAGGAACAGGTGCTCGCTCACCTGCGCGAGATCTCGGCGCGCCTCGCGGAGGTCGAGCGCAAGCTCGAGCGCAGCGAGTAGCGGAACCCCGCGTCGGCTACTGCTCGCCGCCGTGCCTCGAGCAAGCCCCGGAGATCCCGCCAGCGTGACTGTACGTGCCGTCCGCGCATTGAACGATCGTGCCGCCCTCGCCGGTGAAGTTGCCGATGCAGACGTTCATCGCGCAGAACTCGGCGTCGGTGGCGTGCGACGACGAGCCGACATCCTCGATCGCCGCCTGGGCCGGGGCTGAGGAGGTGGGAGCAACCGCCGCCGACGGCGCCGCCGTCGTGACCGTGACGGTGACCGTCCGGGTCCGCGGGGCATTTGCGAGGCAGACGCCGGTCTTTTGGTGCGTGTCCGACCCGCACCGCACCGACGGCGCCGCGGGGCTGGCTACCGCGGCTGCGGGCGGCGTCGGCGAGGTGACGGTCGTCGTCTTGGCGGTCGGCGATACGGCTCCGATGACGATGAGCACAAAGATCGCCGCGGCGACCGGAATAACGATCCGTCCGGTGCGGCCAAGGCTTCCCCACCATGCCCTCATTGGAGCTGTCGGGCTGGGTCGGTCATCGCGTTATCGCCTCCCGGACCTGCGGCCCGAGCGTGGGTAGGCGTCATGATATGTCCGGGGCTACGCGCGACCTTGTTTCGTCAGAACAGAGCTCTGCCGCCATTCGCGACAGATTCCCGCCAGAACGTCTGTCCCACAGGGAGTCGATCGCTCCGGCGCTGGGCGTCTGCCGCACCGCTCTGCACGCACAAATCGGCGTGGACGGGTCACGAGCCGCCAGACCGCTCGTAGTCCTTGTGCCGATCCGGGCCGACACGCAGGTACAGATCGCCGGCACAAGCCTCACCGGGCGGCGACGGATGACGACGCTCCTCGAGCGTTCTCGTCGAGAGGACCTCCCGACCGATCAGCCACGGGACGCGGTACTCGATATGCACAGCCGCGCCTTTCAGATCCGATCTCCTTTTTGCGTGCCCTGGCGCCGGGTCGTAATCGCGCCCGCAGAGACTCAGACGCGCCGGATCTCCTTGCCACGGCAAGTTATGCCACGTCGCCCGATACGCCAGCAGACCGACCGCACCGGCGATAGCGATGAGACTTACGACCCAGCGACCGATCTGCATCACGGCCACGGAGAGCCGACGTCAGTACGGTTGAACACCGCCAGGGAGAAGCCGCGTTGTGAGAACCGCGACGCGAGCCACACGCCCCCGGGGTTGGGTGGTCGCCAAGCAGGTGACTGAGGCAGCCGATGGTGAATGAGCCGGCGGCGGAGCCCCTATGGTGGCGCGGTCCCCGCGGTACGCCTCCGAGCCGGTCAGCTCTACCCGGGCTCGCGCCAGGCGCCCACGGTGGCGGCGATCCCGTCGGCGAGGCCGAGCCGGGGCCGCCAGCCGACCTCCTCGCGCAGCCGGGTGACGTCGGCCACGAGCGAGGGCGGGTCGTCGGGCCGGGTGGGGATGGCGCCGGGTTCGAGGCGTCCGGCGCCCCCGACGGCGGCGGCGATCAGCCCGGCGAGGTCGCGGAGGCTGACCCCGACGCCCGAGGCGATGTTGACCGGCCCGTCGGTCTCGGCGCCGGCCAGGGCGGCGAAGGCGTCGCCGGCGTCGGCGACGTGGAGGAAGTCGCGGATCTGGGTGCCCGCGGTCATCGGCGCGGGCTGGCCGCCGAGGAGCGCCCGGGCCACCGCCGGGACGAACCGGCCGGGCGCCTCCCCGGGCCCGTAGAGGAAGAACAGGCGACCCCAGGCGAAGGAGAGGCCCCGCTCGGCGGCGAAGGCCCCGGCGATGATGCGCAGGCCGTGCTTGGCCGCCCCGTAGAGCGTGTGCGGGGCGCACGGGGCGTCTTCGGAATAGCGATCGCGGGTCCAGGCGTACTCGGCGCAGGTCCCGGCCATCACCACCCGCCGGGCGGCATCGGTCCGGGCGAACGCGCCCAGGAGGCGGAGCGTCGCCTCGACCCAGTCGAGGTTCCGGGGCGAGGTCCAGAACTTCCCGTGCTCGGCGTACCAGCCGAGGTGGACCAGGATCTCGGGCTCCGCCC
>JAXDHK010000471.1:0-7033 GCA_034664545.1 Solirubrobacteraceae bacterium | reverse complement strand
TCGGCGAACGCGTGGACGAGCTTCGCGCCGTGGCGGATCACGCCGCCCTTCTCCTGCTTGGTCCCCGGGAGGAAGCCCGGGGTGTCGACGAGCACGACCATCGGCAGGCCGAAGAGGTTGCACGTGCGCACGAAGCGCGCCGCCTTCATCGCCGCGTGGCTGTCGAGTACGCCCCCGAGGTAGCGCGGCTGGTTGGCGATGATCCCGACCGACCGCCCGTCGAGGCGAGCGAGCGCGCAGACGATGTTGCGCGCGTACTTCGGCGAGATCTCGAGCAGGCGTCCGCCGTCGACGAGCGACCGGGCCACCTCGCGGATGTCGTAGACCTTGCGCTCGTCGATCGGCACGCACGCGTCGGGCGGGTAGGTCGGCGACGGGACGGCCGGCCAGCGCATCGGCGGCTCGGCGCTCGACTGGGGCAGATGGTCGAGGAGGTCTCGGGCGAGGAGCGCGGCGTCGACCTCGGTCGGGGCGACCAGGTGGCAGACGCCGTTGCGCTCGTGGACGCGCGGCCCGCCGAGGGTCGCCCCGTCGACGTCCTCCCCCATCACCCGCTTGACCACGGCGGGGCCGGTGAGGAACATGCTCGCCTCTTGGGTCATGATCACGAAGTCGGTCAGCGCCGGGGCGTAGGAGCCGCCGCCGGCCGACGGTCCGCAGATCACCGAGATCTGGGGCACCCGGCCGGACAGGGCGACGTGCTCGCGGAAGATCCGTCCGTAGCCGCCCAGGGCGGAGAGGCCCTCCGTGATCCGGGCCCCTCCCGACTCGATGAAGCCGATCACGGGCACCTCGGCCCGGCCGGCGAGCTGGAGCACCTGGACGACGGTGTCGGCGTGGGCTGCCCCGAGCGACCCGCCGACGAAGGAGGCGTCCTGGGCGAAGCAGAACACCGGCCGGCCGTCGACCCGGCCGCTCCCGCCGAGCACGCCGTCGCCGGCACGGGCCTTCTCTCCCATCCGCCGGGAGCGCACGTCGGTGCGCACCAGGCTGATCGAGCCCGGATCGCAGAGCACCTCCAGGCGCTCGAGCGCGGTCAGGCGTTCATCGGGACGCGGGGCAAGCTTCAGGCTCATGCTGCCTCCAGACATAGAACGACGTTGTGTCCACCGAAGCCGAAGGAGTTCGAGATCGCGGTGGCCCGCCGGTCGGCCGGCACCTCGAAGGGACGGGCCGCACCCGGGACGTAGTCGAGGTCGAGCTCCGGGTCCCGCTCCGCCCATCCGAGCGTCGGCGGGGCGATCCGGTCGCGGAGGGCCAGCAGCGTGGCCACCGCCTCGACGGCTCCGGCCGCCCCGAGCAGGTGCCCGATCGCCGACTTGGTCGACGAGACCGGAAGTCCCGCGGCGTGGTCGCCGAACGCGGCCTTCAGCGCGAAGGTCTCGGCCCGGTCGTTGAGTGGCGTCGAGGTCCCGTGGGCGTTGACGTAGTCGATCTCCCCGGCCTCGAGTCCGGCGTCCCGCAGGGCAGCCTCGATCGCCGCCAGGGCACCCTCGCCGCGCTCGTGGGGCGCGGTCAGGTGGAAGGCGTCGGAGGTCGCCCCGTAGCCGCGAACCGTCCCGAGGATTCGGGCACCCCGCGCCCGGGCCGCGTCGCCGTCCTCCAGGACGAGGATCCCGGCGCCCTCGCCCATGACGAAGCCGTCCCGGCGGATGTCGAACGGCCGGGAGATGCCGCTGGTCGAGGTGGCGTCGAGGGCGGCGAAGGCCGCCTTGGACAGGGGGGTCAGCGCGGCTTCCGCCCCACCGGTCACGACCGCGATCGCATCCCCGGCCTGGATCGCCCGGACGGCCGACCCGATCGCGTGGGCCCCGGCGGCGCAGGCCGAGACGATCCCGTAGACGTGTCCCCGGAGGTCGTGGCGCATGCTCAGCGCCGCGGCCGGGGCGTTGCTCATCATCAGCGGGACGGCCAGCGGCGAGACCGCCTTGGCGCCGTCGCGCTCGAGCAGCGTGTGGTTGTGCTCGAGGGTCCCGATCCCGCCGATCCCCGTGCCGATGATGCACCCGATCCGGTGGGGGTCGTAGGGGAGCTCGCCGGCCCACCCGGCGTCCTCGAGCGCCTCCTCGCAGGCCGCGACGGCCAGCTGGGTGCACCGGTCGGCCCGGCGCGCCTCCTTGCGCGAGAGGAAGTCCGTCGGCTCGAAGTCGCCGCACGGCGCCTCCCCGTCGCGCACCCCGCACACCCCGGCGGTCCAGCGCTCGTGGAGGGTCCGGGCACCGATGCCCAGCGGGGTCACCGCGCCCATGCCGGTGATGACGACGTCGGTCATCGACGTGCTCCGGGGGATCCGGCCAGGGAGATCACTATGCACGCTCAACGATCAGGTCGACGGCGTCGCCGACGGTGACGATCGACTTGACGTCGCTCGAGGTCAGGTTGACGCCGAACTGCTCCTCGACGATCTGCGAGAGCTCGGCCAGGTCGAGCGAGTCGATGTCCAGCGCCGTGAGCTCGGCCTCGCGGTTGATCTCGTCGGGATCGGCCCCGAAGCTCTCGAGTGACGTCCGGACGACCTGCTCGACCTGCTCGGCGGTGATGGCGGTGGACATCTTGGCTCCCTTCTGTTGATTGGTCATGCCGCCAGCCCTCCGTCGACGTACACGGTGCTGGCAGTCACGTAGCTGGCCGCCTCGGAGGCGAGGAAGCGCACGCAGGCGGCGACCTCCTCGGGCGTCCCCGGGCGCCGGGCGGGGACCGCCTCGATCACGCCCTCGGCGAGATCGGCGGTCATGTCGGTGGCGATGAAGCCCGGGGCCACGGTGTTGACCGTCACCCCACGGCGGGCGACCTCGACGGCGACGGTGTTGCTCATCGCGATCAGCCCGGCCTTCGAGGCCGCGTAGTTGGCCTGGCCGGCGTTGGCTCGGGGGCCGACGATCGAGGCGATGCTGATGACGCGCCCGAACCGCGCCCGGATCATCGCCCGCAGGGCCCCGCGGGTGAGCCGGAAGGCGGCGGTCAGGTTGGTGCGCAGGACCCGGTCCCAGTCCTCGTCGGAGATCGAGAGGGCGAGGTTGTCGGCGCGGACCCCGGCGTTGTTGACCAGGGCGAGAACCGGGCCGAGCTCCCGCTCGGCCTCCTCGAGCACGTCGCCGGGCTGCTCGGCGATGTCGCCCCGAAGCGCCACCGCCCGCCCCCCGGCCGCCTCGATCGCGGCCACCGTCCGCCCGGCCCCGTCGGCGTCGCTGCGGTAGTTGACGACCACCGGCCACCCGTCTTCGGCCAGGGCGAGCGCCGTGGCGGCCCCGATTCCCCGGGACCCGCCGGTCACCAGGGCGCAGGCGTCGGTCGGGCGCGGCTTGGTCATCCGGTCACGGCGCCGTTGGCCTGGGGATCGCTCGGCGGGGTCGGCCGGTCGCCCCCGGCCTGGCCCCACTCGACGACGACCGTGCCCCAGGTGAAGCCGGCCCCGACGGCCGAGAGGAGGACGCGCATGCCCGGGCGCAGCTGGCCGGCCCCCCGGGCGTGGCCGAGGGCGAGCGGGATGCTCGCGGCCGAGGTGTTGCCGAACCCGGCGATGCAGTCGACGACTCGGTGGGGGTCGAGGCCGAGGCGCTCGCCGACGGCCGTGGTGATCCGGCCGTTGGCCTGGTGGTAGACGAAGAGATCGATGTCCCCGAGGCCGATCCCGGCCACCCGGCAGGCCTCGAGCGAGGACTCGGTCAGGCGCCCGACGGCCTGCTTGAACGTCTCGTGGCCGTCCATGATGATGGCCCCGGTCTCGGGGTTGCTCGTGATCATCTCCCCGCACGAGCCGTCGGCCCCGAACACGATCGGGCCGATCGTCCCGGGCGCGCCCGCGGTGACGACCACGGCCCCGGCGCCGTCGCCGAACAGGGCGGCCGTCCGCCGGTCGTCCGGGTCGATGTAGCGCGACATGAGCTCGGCCCCGATGATCAGGGCGGTCTCGGCCCGGCCGGACTCGATCCAGGCGCTGGCGGTGGCCAGGCCGGCGACGAAGCCCGTGCATGCGCACCCGAGGTCGAAGCCGCCGGCCCGACTCGCCCCGAGGGCGTGGGCGATGAGCGGCGCGGCGTTCGGGGTCGAGAGCTCGTGGGAGAGGGTGGCGACGATGATCAGGTCGATCTCGACCGGATCGATCCCGGCGTCCTCGATCGCCGCGCGCCCGGCCTCGGTCGCGAGGCCGACCAGCCTCACCGCCGGATCGGCGTGGCGGCGCTCGTGGATGCCCGTGCGCCGGACGATCCAGTTCTCGTCGACGCCCAGCCGGCCGCCGACCTCGGCGTTGGTGACCACGTGCTCGGGCAGCGCGGTACCGAGGCCGATCACCCCGGCCGTGCGCAGCTCGAGTCGGGGGTCGGGGGCGGGCGCCGGTACGGCGACTACCTCAGGCGTGGACGCCATGGAGCTCCTCGATCGTGATTCCCTTGAAGTCGGGCAGGTTGCGGGGGACGAGCTTGGCCAGGACCTGGTCGGGCCCGACGTCGACGAACGCCTGGGCCCCGGCAGCCCGGAGCGCGGTCATCGTCTCGCGCCAGCGGACCGGCCGAGTCAGGGCGGCGGCCAGTTGGCCGCGGACGTCCTCGAACGGCCGGGCGGTGAGCCCGCTGATCACGGTCGCGCCCGTGTCCCGCACGGTCGCCCGGCCGAGCGCCCGACGGAAGCGCGGGCAGGCGGAGGCCATGTCGGGGGAATGGAAGGCGCCGGCGACGTCGAGCACGATCGCGCGCACACCGATCGCCCGGGCTTCGAGCGCCGCCTCCTGAAGCCGGCTCGCCCGACCCGAGAGGACGACCTGACCGGGGGCGTTGTCGTTGGCGAGGGTTACGCCGTGGGTGTCGGCGAGCCGCTGGGCCTGCTCGACGCTGGCCTTGAGCACGGCGAGCATTCCCCCGTCGCGGGCCCGGTCGGCCGCCTCGGCCATCAGGGCGCCGCGGAGGATGACCAGCTCCAGCGCGTCGTGGGCCTCGAGCACCCCGGCGGCGGCGAGGGCCGACAGCTCGCCGAGCGAGTGGCCGGCAAACGCCAGGGGGTCGGGCGCGTCGAGCGAGCGCCAGCCGGCGAGGCTCGCCAGGAAGATCGCCGGCTGGGCGAAGCGGGTGCTCTCGCCTGCCCGGGCGAAGAGGTCGTCGCCGACGGCGGCCCGGCAGTGCTCGGCCAGCTCGCCGCAGTACTCGGCGACCAGCGGCTCGGCGCCGGCGACCGAGCTGCCCTGACCGGGGAAGAGGTATGCGCTCGCGCGGGGTATCTCGTTCATGTCACCCAGGGTTACGCCAGACCCGGCGCCCGGGTGCACCGGTCGGCCGGGATACCCCCCGTTCAGGGGGCGCGTGGCGCCCTAACCCCCCCATGCGGGGGGCGCGGGTCAGCCGGAGGGAAACGCCCGGGCCCGCGCGGGATAATCGATGTATCCACGAGAAGGGGCCCTCCCGCATGTCAGCTGCCGAGTTCGAGCACCGTCCGCTCTCCCACCCGCAGGTCGCGGCGATCGAGCTCGTCGCCGAGGTGCTGGCCCGGGGCGAGCTGGATCCCAACGCCGACCAGTTCTACGGCCGCCTGTGCGAGGTCGTCTGCGAGGTCACCTCGCTCACCCGGGCGGTGATCTTCCGGTACGACGCCGCCCGTCGGCGGGTCCGGGCGGCCGGCAGCTACGGGATCGACCTGTCCGTCTTCGCCAAGGACTTCTTCACCGTCGAGTCGGCTCCCCTCGCCCGGCGGGCGCTCGAAGTCGACCGGGTGATCGAGTGCACCGACGACCTCGAGCACGAGCTGCCGGTCGAGTATGTGCGGCTGCTCGGAACGACGACCGTCGTCTGCTCTCCGATGTCGGCCCGGGGCTACTGGGTCGGCGTGATCCTGGCCGACCGCGGGGGGACGGCCCAGCCGATGGACGACGCCGAGCGGGAGCTCCTCTGGATCCTCGGCAAGGTGGCCGCGCTCGCCTCGATGGCCCGGGTCGCCACGCTCCAGCAGGAGAACGCGGTCCAGCTCGAGCAGCGCCTCGACCTGGCACGGGAGATCCACGAGCGGGTGATCCAGCGGCTGTTCGGCGTCTCGCTCGCCCTCTCCGGCGGGCACGAGCTCGACGACGACGCCCGCCGTCGCTGTGCCGAGGAGGTCCAGGTCGCCCTGGCCGACCTGCGCACCGCGCTCCAGCGTCCGCTCGGTCGCAGCGCCGCCGAGACCCGGACGACCCTGGCCGAGGAGATCGAGCGCCTGGCGGCGGCGCACCCCGACGTCGGGATCGCGCTCGACGGGTCGATCGACGTTCCGCCGACGCTCGAGCCGCTCGCCCAGTCGGTCCTCGCCGAGGCGGTGCGCAACGCCCACAAGCACGCCACGCCGACCCGGATCGGCGTGCGGACGGCGAGCGACACCAACGCCTTCGTCCTCGAGGTGACCAACGACGGGGTCGGCGCCAAGACCTCGACTCCCGCGGGCATGGGCCTTCGCCTCGCCGGGTTCGAGGCGCTCTCGGCGGGGGGCATCATCGAGTTCGGAAAGCGCGCCGAGAACACCTGGCAGGTGCGCCTGGTCGTGCCTCGGGACGGCGACCAGTGAGCACGCTCGAACCGGCCCGACCGCAAGCCGCGAAGTCGGACCTGAGCCCGGCCGAGCAGATCGACCAGCGGCTCGAGCAGGACGGACGCAAGCTGCGCATCCTCGTCATCGACGATCATGACGTCGTCCACTGGGGCTTCCGGCTGATGCTGGGCAACCAGAGCTGGGTCGAGCGGTGCCTGAGTGCCCGCAACAGCGAGGAGGCCTATGCGCTCGCCGCCCGCTACGAGCCCCACGTCGCCCTGGTCGACCTCTTCATCGGCGCCGAGTCGGGCCCGGAGATATGCGCGCAGCTGCGGGAGCGCTCCCCGATCACTCAGGTCCTCCTGATCTCCGGGGCCGGGCGGATCTCGCCGACGTCGGCGCGGACGGCCGGGGCGCTCGGCTTCATCCCCAAGGACTGGCCGGCCAACGAGATCGCCCGGGCCGTCCAGATGGTCGGGCTGGGGATGGACGTGTTCCCACCGGCCACCGACGGCAACGCCACGCCCCTCTCGGCCCGCGAGCG
>JAXDHK010000470.1:0-29649 GCA_034664545.1 Solirubrobacteraceae bacterium | reverse complement strand
ATGGGCATCATCAAGTTCGGCCTCCGCGGGGGCCTGCTCCAGGATTCCGCCCCCGTCGCCAAGGCGGCGGAGCAGGCGGTCCCCGGCGAGCCCGGGCCCCCGGACCTCGACGCCCCCGGGGAGCTCTTCCCCCCCGAGGATCTCCTCCCCCCGGAGCTCGATCCGTCCGACGACGACCTCTTCCCGCCCGGGGATCTCTTCCCGCCCGAGCTCGGCCCGCCCGGGGACGACCTCTTTCCGCCCGGGGATCTCTTCCCGCCCGGCGAGCTGTTCCCCCCGGAGGACCCGCCTCCCCCCCCCGGCGGTTCCCCGGGCGAGGAGGGGCAGTGGCCGCCGCCCGGGTTCGAAGACCCTCCGGGTCCCGACGCCCCGCCCCCGGCCTGAGGGCCGCCGCGACGCCTACGCGTCGCGGCGCTTGATCAGGATGCCGGCGGCCAGGAGCGCCACCGCCGCGTAGAGGCAGAAGACGCCGAACCCGGTCCACGGGCCGAGCATTCCCGAGTCGTGGGTCACCGAGAACACCTCGCGGCCGGCGTTGAAGGGCAGGTAGGGGTTGATCGTGTCCTGCCAGGACTGGGGGAGCAGGGCGGAGATGATCGGCAGGACGAAGAGGAGGCCGAAGAGGGCGGAGATCGCCCCGGCGCTGACCCGGATGATCGCCCCGAGGCCCAGGCCCAGGAGGCCGAGCGCCGCCAGGTAGAGGCCGCCGCCGACCACCGCCCGGAGGACGTGGGGGTCGCCGATCGAGGACTGAAGGCTCTGGCCCGAGAGGATCGCCTGGCCGACGAAGTAGGCCAGGAAGCTCGCGAACAGCCCGACCACGAGGGCGGTCGCCGCGAACACGGTCGCCTTGGCCGCCAGCATCAGCCGGCGCTGGGGCACCGCGCTCAGGGTCGCCCGGATCATCCCGGTCCCGTATTCGCTGGTGATCACCAGCACCCCGAGCACCCCGATCGCGATCTGGGCCAGGTTGACCCCGCCGAGGCTGAGCCGGGTCGGGTTGAAGTCGGCCTTCTCCCGGCCGCTGAAGTGGGCGTAGTTCCCGGACACGACGAGGGCGCCGATCGCGGCGAGGCCGACGGTGAAGACGACGGCGGCGAACAGCGTCCAGTAGGTCGAGCGGACCGACCGGAGCTTGGTGAACTCCGAGCGCAGGACGTCGCCGAAGCCCGAGAGCGGGCTGTAGGCGACGGGAGGCTTCGAGATGGCTTCCATGGTGGGCCTCAGTTCTCCGCGGGGACGAGGGCGTCCTCGTCGGTGCGGAAGTCGACGGAGTCGCGGGTCAGCTCCATGAACGTGTCCTCGAGCGACGCCTTGTGGGTCGAGAGCTCATGCAGGGTGAGGCCGTGGGCGCCGGCCAGCTCGCCGACCACCTCGCTCGTGACGCCGGCGATGCTCAGCGCCCCGTCGACCTGGCGGGTCACCTCGGTGCCCCCCTCGCGCAGCAGCCGCGCCAGCTCCTCGCCCTGGGGCGAGCGGACCCGCACGTAGTTGCCCGTCCCGCCCTTGAGGAAGTCCTCGACCGTGGTCTCGGCGATCAGCCGGCCCCGGCCGATGATGACCAGGCGGTCGGCGGTGATCGACATCTCGCTCATCAGGTGGCTCGAGACGAAGACCGTCCGGCCCTCGGCCGCCAGCGACTTCAGGAGGTTGCGGATCCACAGGACGCCCTCGGGGTCGAGGCCGTTGACCGGCTCGTCGAACATCAGCACCCGCGGGTCGCCGAGGAGGGCGGCGGCGATGCCCAGGCGCTGCCCCATCCCGAGCGAGAAGCCCCCGGAGCGCTTGCGGGCGACGCTCCGCAGCCCGACCGCGTCCAGGACCTCGTCGACCCGCGACCGGCCGATCCCGTTGCTCTGGGCCAGGCACAGCAGGTGGTTGTAGGCGCTGCGGCCCCCGTGCATCGCCTTGGCCTCGAGCAGCGCCCCGACCTCGAAGAGCGGCCGCCGGTACTCGGCGTAGGGCCTCCCGTTGACCGTCACCGAGCCCGTGCTCGGCGCGTCGAGGCCGAGGACCATGCGCATGGTCGTCGACTTCCCGGCCCCGTTGGGCCCGAGGAACCCGGTGACCTGTCCGGGCGGTACCGTGAAGGAGAGGTCGTCCACGGCGAGGGTGTCGCCGTAGCGCTTGCTCAGACCGACTGCCTCGATCATCTAGTACTCCCGTGCTCGCTTGGCTTGTCCTGCGCGACCAGGGTAAGGCCAGATCCTGAGGGTTTCGTGAACAACCGACGGAAGATCCGCACCCGGCGGGGCGCGCTGCTCGCCGCGATCGTAGTCCTCGCCGTGGCCTGCGGCCTGCTGATCGGGCGTTCCGGCGGCGGCCCCGGGCGGCTCCTCCCGGCCGGGGGCGGCGTCGAGGGCACCTTCGACCCGCTCGCCTACGCCCCGGCCCGGGAGCGCGAGTTCGAGGCCGCCGCGGCCGCCGGCCTCAGCCACGTGATCTACGCCAAGAGCCCGGGCGGCGTGCTCGCCGCCGCCCGGCGGACGGCCGCCTTCCGGCCGGCGATCGAGGCCGCGGCCCGGACCGGCCCGATCGACGCCGACACGCTCGAGGCGATCGTCATGCTCGAGAGCTCCGGCCGCCCCGACGTCGTCGCCGGGACCGACCCGAGCGCCGCGGCCGGGCTGACCCAGATCGTCGCCCAGACGGGCACCGGGCTCCTCGGGATGCGCATCGACCTCCCCGCCAGCCGGCGGCTCGGCGCGCGGATCGCGGCGGCGACCCCCGGGGCGGCGGCGGTGCTCCGGGCGCGGCGGGCCCGGGTCGACCAGCGCTTCGACCCGGCGGCGGCGCTCGCGGCGACCGAGCGCTACCTGACCATCGCCCGGGGCGTGTTCGGCCGCGACGACCTCGCCGTCGAGAGCTACCACATGGGCATCGGCAACCTCGAGACCGCGATCCGCCGCTACGCCGGCGGCGGTTCGACCGATCCGGTCAAGGACGTCGTGGCCCGCGGCGACCTGACCTACGCCCGCCTCTACGTCGACTCGACGCCGCTCGTCCACCCCGCGGCCTACGCCTGGCTCGCCGCCCTCGGCGACGACTCGGCCACCTACCTCTGGCGCGTCGGAGCCGCGCGGGAGGTGATGCGCCTCTACCGCACCGACCCGGCCGGGCTGGCCCGCCAGGCGGCCCTCCAGACCGCCGCCGCCTCGGCCGAGCTCGCCCTGCGCCCCCCGGGGACGACGCCGGTCCTGGCCGACGCCGGGGCGGTCGCCGCGGCCGCGCGCGCCGGCGGGCTCGTCGGGCTCCCCGCCTCGGCACCGAAGCTCGGCCTGGCCGGCGACCCCCGGCTCCTGCTGGCGCCCGACGCCCTGGCCGCCGCGCTCTACATGGCCGGAGCCGTCCGGGGGATCGCCCCGGCGAGCGCCCCGCTCGAGCTGACCGCGGGCACCCGGGGTGCCGACGAGCTCGTGGCCGCGTCCCGGGCCAGCGGGGGGCGGGCCGACCGTGACGCCCTGCACGCGACGGGGTATGCCTTCGACGTGGCTCGGTCCTACGCGACCCCGGCGGAGGCCCTGGCCCTCCAGTTCATCCTCGACCGTCTCCAGGCGCTCGGGGTGATCGCCTGGGAGCGCCACGCCCGGATCATCCACGTCGTCGCCGGCCCCCGGGCGTCGCTCGTGCGCGGGGTGCTCGGACGGGCGGGGTCGAGCGGCTCCGGGTGAGCACGCCCCGGCTGCGCGCGGCGCCCGCGGTCACCGCCGTCCGCGGGTCGGTGCGGGCGCGCCTCGAGCGGCTGGCCGGCGCCCGGACCCCGATCCTCCAGACCGGCGTGGCCGCGGCCGCGGCCTGGGCGACGGCGACCCTCGGGTTCGGACACGCCCATCCGTTCTTCGCCCCGATCTCGGCGGTCATCTCGCTCGGCGTCGCCCGGGGTCAGCCTCGCCGGCGGGCGGTCGAGCTGGTGGCCGGGGTGGCCGTGGGCATCGCGGTGGCCGACGTCCTCAGCCGCCTGATCGGCACCGGCGTCCTCCAGATCGGGCTGGTGGTCGCGCTGGCCATGGCCGCGGCGCTCCTGCTCGGGGCCGGGACGATCCTCGTCAACCAGGCCGCGGTCTCGGCGATCCTCGTGATGACGCTCCCGGGGGCGGTCCAGGGCGCGGTGCCCGAGCGCTTCGTCGACGCGCTGATCGGCGGGGCGGTCGGCCTCCTGGTCGGCCAGGTCCTCTTCCCGCGCAACCCGATCGTCCAGGTGGCGCGCGCCGCCGGGAAGGTCCTCGAGGACGTGGCCGCCGGGCTCGAGCGGACGGCGGCCGCGCTCGCGGCGGGCGACGTCGGGCGGGCCGAGCAGGCGCTCCTCGGCCTGCGCTCCCTCGACGACCGGCTGACCGCCTTCTACGACGCCGTCGCCGTGGCCCGGGAGACGGCCTGGCTCTCGCCTCCCCACCGGCGGGCCCGGGGCCAACTGCGGGTCTACGCCGACGCCGCCGCCCAGGTCGACCTGGCGCTGCGCAACAGCCGCGTCCTCGCCCGGGCGGCGATCGGCGCGGTCCGCCGGGGCGGGGCGGGCGACCCCGCCCTGGTCGAGGCGATCCGCACGCTGGCGCGCGCCGTGCGCCAGCTCGGCGGCGACCTGGCCCAGCCCGAGCCGAGCGGCGAGACCCGGAGGCTCGCCCTCGCGGCCGCCGCGAGCGCCACCGGCGTCCTCGAGCGCCACCGCGACCTCCCGACGAGCATGCTCGTAGGCCAGGTCCGGGCCACCGCGACCGACCTCCTGCGCAGCGTGGGCGTCGAGCGCGACGCCGCGCGCGAGGCGGTCGACGCCGCCGAGGCCCCCGCGACTCTCCCGTCCCGTCCGGGTTGAAGAGACAGGGATCACCGAATCCCCCCACCTGCCTCCCGAGGAGAAAACGACCCACGATGAACCGCCTTCGCCTGTCCCTCGCCCTCTGCGGCTGCGCGCTGCTCGCGGTCCCGGCCGCCGCCGGTGCCCGCCCCGGCCACCGCAGCTTCAACGCGACCTTCCCCGTCGCCTCGTCCCTCTGCGCCAAGGTCGCCGCCGGTCACGCCCCGGCCCGGCTCGCCGGGTCGGTCGCCCAGGTCACGGCGGCGTGCGCCACCCTGAACACGAGCTTCACCAAGGCCCAGACCGACTACGCCGCCGCCGTCACGCCGCTGACCCAGCAGGCGAGCGCCGCCGTCGCCGCCCGGCGCGCCGCCTGCCACACGACCCCGCACAACGCGGCGGCGTGCCAGGCGGCCCGCGTCCAGGCGCGCGCCGGGCTGACCTCGCTCCGGGCCCAGATCCGCGGCGCCGCCCGGACCTACCACGCCACGGTCGAGGCCGCCCGCAAGACCTTCTGGTCGACCGTGCACGCCCTCCGCGGCGGGGCGACGCTCCCGGCGGACCACAAGGTCGGGCCCGGCCCGGTCACGGCCGTCCCGTCGTCGATCAGCTGATCCGCAGGCTGACCCGCGCCGCGCCGGCGAGCAGGCCGCCGCCGGCGCTGCTGCGGGCGAGGATCTCCCCGGCCCGGAGCGGCCGGCGCCGGGGCAGCGCCACGACGGCCAGCCAGCGCCCGGCCACGACCGCGGCGCTCCCGCGAACGCTGACCCGCCGGCCGCGATAGGTGGCGCTCAGCTCGACCGTGACCCGGCCCCGATAGGACCGGGCGATCGTCCCGGCGACGCGCACGGCGCCCCCCCGCACCGTGCGGGAGGCGATGCGCAGCCCGGCGGAGAGCGCCGGCGGGCAGGCATAGTCGCCGTCGAGCCCGGCGAGCGCGTACTGGGCGAGCCGGACCGGTCCCCCCGAGAAGGAGTCCTGACAGCGCGACTGGGCCTCGCCGAGCGAGCCGACGCCGGCGATCCAGTCGGGGGCGCTCGCGCCGAACTGGGCCGGGCTCGAGCCGGCGTCGAGACCGGTGATGTCGCGCCACTGGAGGGGGGTCGAGTAGAAGCCGATCGTCCCCCCGGCGCCCGCCCCCCGGAGCCCGGCGACGAAGCCCTTGAGGGTCGCGACGTTGACCGCCGACCAACCCGGGAGGTCGGAGGCCCGGGCCCAGCTGCTCTCGTTCTCGACGTCGAGCCACCAGGGAACGCTCCCCGGCCCCACCGCCGACCCGGCGCTCGCGGCCACCGCGAAGCTGTAGAGCGCCCGGGCGGCGCCGTAGAGATACGCGCAGGCCGGGCTCCAGCTCCCGTCGCACGGCCCGTAAGGCGTCGGCGGGGCCGCGCCCCCGTTGGCCGGCGTCGGCCAGCTGGCCACCGCGGGTCCGGGGTCGGCGGTGTTGAGGTAGAGCGAGGCGGGGGGCACGAGGGGGCTCGGGAGGCCGGGGGTCGCGGCGGCCCAGGCGAGCTCGGCGGCCAGGCACGGGTTGGCGTTGTTGGCCAGGCCGGCGTTGACCCCGACGATCCCGAAGGCCGCCCCCGCCGGGAGGGCGGCGCCGCAGAGCGGGAACGAGACGTCGTAGCCGGCGGGGACGCCGGCGGCGCCCGCCGGGCCCGGGGTCGCGAGGACCGCGGCCAGCAGCGCGGCGAGGAGGACGAGCCGGCCCGGTCTCATCGAGCAGAGGCTAGCCGGACGGCGGGGGGAGCGAGCCGTCCGGACGCGCTCGGGTAGATTGCGCCGATGACGGGGGACCGGCGGGGAGGGGGCGGCTGGGACGAGCTGCTGGTCGGCCACGACGAGGTCGCCCCCGGCAGCGAATGGCGGTCGGAGCTCTACGCCATCGCCGCCCTGCAGTTCGACCACGCGGCCGACGCGATCGGCCTCGAGCCCGAGCTCCGCACGCGCCTGCGCGAGCCGCGCCGGGCCCTGGTCGTCAACTTCCCGGTCCGCATGGACGACGGGGAGGTCCGCTCGTTCACCGGCTACCGGGTCCAGCACACCCTGGCCATCGGCCCGACCAAGGGGGGCATCCGCTACGCCGCCGGCGTCTCCCTCGGGGAGTGCGCGGCCCTGGCCATGTGGATGACGTTCAAGTGCGCCCTGCTCGGCCTGCCCTTCAGCGGCGCCAAGGGCGGCGTCCGCTGCGACCCCAACCGGCTGAGCGCCGGCGAGCTCGAGCGGATCACCCGCCGCTACGCCGCCGAGCTGATCCCGGTGATCGGCCCCGACCGCGACATCCCGGCGCCCGACATGGGCACCGGCGAGCGCGAGATGGCCTGGTTCATGGACACCTACTCACAGCAGGTCGGCTACGCCGTCCCGGAGATCGTCACCGGCAAGCCGCTCGTGCTCGGGGGCACCGTCGGGCGCCAGGCGGCGACCGGATCCGGCGTGGTGATCTGCCTCGAGGCGGCCCTCGCCCGCCGGGGGCGCTCGGTCGACGGCTGCCGGATCGCCGTCCAGGGCTTCGGGAACGTCGGAGCGGTGATCGCCCGCGAGCTCCATCGCCGGGGGGCCCTGATCGTCGGGCTGAGCGACGTCAGCGGAGGGATCGCCGATCCCGAGGGGCTCGACGTCCCGGCCGTCCTCGCCTGGGCGCTCGAGGGGTCGCGCTTCCTGCGCGACTGGCCGGGCGCCGTCCACACCAGCCGGACCGGGGTGCTCGAGCTCCCGTGCGACGTCCTTGTCCCGGCGGCGCTCGAGCGCCAGATCGACGCCGACCGGGCGAGGCTCCTCCAGTGCGAGCTGGTCGTCGAGGCGGCCAACGGCCCGACCACCCCCGAGGCGGACGCGATCCTCGCCGCCCGCGGGATCGACGTCGTCCCCGACGTCCTGGCCAACGCCGGCGGGGTCACCGTCAGCTACTTCGAATGGGTCCAGGACCAGCAGAAGTTCTTCTGGGGCGGCGACGAGGTCGCCACCCGGATGCGCCAGCTGATGCTCTCCGCCTTCGACCGGGTCATCGAGGCCGCCGAGCGCCTCGACGTGAGCTGGCGGACGGCCGCCCTCACCGTGGCCATCGAGCGCGTGGCCGAGGCGGCCCGGATGCGCTCGCTCTACCCCTGAGCGCGGGTCACGGCCGGCGAGGCGGGCCGAGCGGGCAGCCGGGCCCAGTCGGAGTCGTCCTCGGAGAGGACGTGCGCGGCGATCGCGGCCCCCGAGGTCAGCACCGCCGCGAGGCCGAGGGCGGCGAGGAGGTCGACGTGGATGAGGAGCAGCGCTCCGGCGAGGGCCCCGGTGAACATCGCGCCCACCGCCACCAGACGTCGCCCCGGCCAGCCCCCGGAGCCCCCCGCCAGGCGGGAGTCGGCCGCGAGCCCGGTGAGCGTCAGGGTCACCACCGTCGTGGTGAGGTCGGGGACCGCCAGACGGCGGGCCGTCGCGTTCTGCATGCCCATGGCCAGGGCGAGCATCGCGATCAGGAGGTACCGCCCCTCCGAGGGGAGCGGCTGTCCGAGGGCGGCGACGACCCCGATCGTGGCGAGCACCAGACCGCTCGAGACCCCGCCGGCCGTGGCCAGGTCGCGGCCCCGATGGGCGGCGGTCCGCGCCGCCACCCGCCCGCCGGCGAGCGCCCCGAGGAGGAACGCCGCGAGGGCGGCGAGGGACGAGGCGACCGAGAGCCCCGGGGCCCCGGCCAGGGCGAAGCCCACGAACACGACGTTACCGGTCATGTTGGCCACGAAGACGTGCCCGAGCGCGATGTAGCTGACCGCATCGACCACGCCGCTGACCACGGTGAGCCCGATCAGCAGGGCGGGCAGCGGGCCGTGGCCGCTCCCGGCCCAGGGGGAGCGCACGGATACCCCGGCCGGGAGGGGCTCAACGCCCCCGGCGCCCGCTGCCCGGGAGCTGCTCGCGGATGTAGGTGTCGTCCTCGCGCTCCCCGCTCGGGGCGATCGCGATCAGCTGCTGGAGGCGTCCGGCCTCGAGGGCCACGACCAGGCGGCGGGAGCTCGTGAGGGCCTCGACGCTGACCGAGATGCCGTGGTCCTGGTGCTCGATCCGCAGGGCGGCGAGCTGCCGGGACTGGGGCTCGCTCAACCGCTGGGCAAAGGGTCCGGAGTCGAACTGGGCGGCCACCTCGTCGGGGTCGAGCTCGGCCCAGACGTGCGTCTTGCCGTTGCTGTGAACCCCCCACCGGGAGGCGGCGGTCTCGACGAGCTGGAGGCCGAGGCCGTCCTGGAGTCCGGCGATCGCCTCGGGCGGGCCGGTCTTGCCGCCGTTGGAGACGGCGATCCAGATCGTCCCGGCGGTCGCCGCCAGGCGCAGGCGGATCGGCGCCCCCTCGGGACGGGACTCGTCGACGAAGGCGTTCGTCACGAGCTCTGACCCGAGCAGGCGGGCTATGTCGGCGCGGGCCTCGTCGACTCCGTTTGCCTCGGCGAACTGCCCGATCGCCTCTCGGGCCAGCGCCGGTGCCTCCGGAGCGCTTGCGAAGTCATGCGTCTCCTCGACTTGGATCATTGGGGTCGACCCCTTTCGCGGATGGCGTGTTCCCCATTGGCTGCCCAGCCCCGGAGCCCGCGAAACCGCGAGCGGCCGCCCGGGCGGCCCGGCGAGGTGGCCCACCGTCCGGGGGCCCGACCCACGCTAGCACCCCGGGAGATGCGATTCTGGCCCGCGTGGTCAACGTCGAGGTGGTCATCGGCCTGCTCGCCGCCGTCGCCCTGCTCGGGGCGCTGGCCCAGCGCGTGGGCCTCCCCTACCCGACCGTGCTCGTCCTCGGGGGCCTCTTGATCGGGGTCGTCCCCGGCGTCCCGGCCGTCCGCCTCGACCCCAACCTCGTCCTCTTCGGGCTCCTCCCCCCGCTCGTCTACGCGTCGTCGTTCCGGGCCTCGGGGTTCGACCTGCGCCCGAGCGTCCCGCACATCCTCACCCTCGCCGTCGGCCTCGTCGTGTTCACGCTCGCCGCCGTCGCCCTCGTCGGCCACTACGTCGCCGGCCTGCCCTGGGTCGCCGCCTTCGTCCTCGGGGCGCTGGTCGCCCCGACCGACCCGGTCTCGGCGAGCGCGATCGTCCGGCGGGTGGGCGCCCCCGAGCGGATCGTGGCCATCCTCGAGGGCGAGTCCCTCGTCAACGACGGGACCGGCCTCGCCGCCTTCCAGGTCGCGGTGGCCGCCGCGGCCGGCGGCTTCTCGATCGGCCACGGGATCCTCGAGTTCGTCGCCATCTCCCTCGGCGGCCTGGCCATCGGCCTGGGCGTCGGCGGGGTGGTCGTCGTCCTGCGCCGCCGGATCGACGACCTCGAGATCGAGATCGTCCTCGGGCTGGTCGCCGCCTTCGGCTCCTACACCGCCGCCCAGGCCGCCGGATGCTCGGGCGTGCTCGCCGCCGTGGCCGCCGGCCTCTACGTCGGCCTCCACGCCGAGGACATCAGCTCACCCGAGGTGCGCCTGCGCAGCGAGCCCTTCTGGGACGCCCTCAGCTACCTGCTCGAGTCGGTCCTCTTCCTCCTGATCGGGCTCCAGTTCCTGCTCATCGCCCGCCACCTCCCCGGCCCGAGCGCCTGGACCCCGATCGGCGAGGCGGCGGCCGTCCTGGCCGCCGCCGTCCTCCTGCGCTTCGCCTGGATGTTCACCTTCGCCCGGGCCCTCTCCCTGCTCGGACGGGCCATCCCCGCCCGGGTCGAGCGCCTCCACCCCGCCGAGCTGACCGTGCTCGGGTGGAGCGGGATGCGGGGCGCCCTGTCCCTCGCCGGAGCCCTCTCGATCCCGCTCCTCGCCGCCGGGCGGGCCTTCCCGGCCCGCGACCAGGTCATCTTCCTGGTCTACGCCGTCGTCCTCGGGACCCTGATCGTCCCGAGCCTCACCCTCGAGCGCCTCGTCCGGCGCCTCGGGCTCGCCCAGAGCCTGCGCCTGCGCGACCAGGAGCTCGAGGCCCGCACCCGGGTCGCCCGGGCCGCGCTCGACCGCCTCGACGCGCTGACCGGCTCAGACCGGGAGGCCGAGGCCGAGGCCGGCCTCGGCCACCTGCGCACGCTCTACGAGCTCCGCCTCGCCCGCCTCGAGGCCCGCGACCACGCCCTCGGCCCGGCGGCCGGGGACGCCCACGGCGACCGCCTCGCCTCGGCCCGGCGCGAGCTGCTCGGGGCCGAGCGGCGGGCGCTCGAGGACATGCGCGCCGAGCGGCGGCTCGCCTCGGAGGTCCTGGCCGCCGTCGCCCACGATCTCGACCTCGACGAGGCCCGCCTGCGGCGGTAGCTCGCCGTGCCCGCCCCGGGTCATCGTCGGTCCCGGCACATACGGCCTCCGACCGGCGGGTCAACCGGGGGCGACGACCTACACTGGCCTGACGTGAGGCCCCGGCCACGCCCCGCCGCTCACCCCGGCTCCCCGACCCCCTCGCCCCGCCGGATCTCCGGGCGCCTGATCGCCGGCCTGGCCGCCGGGCTCGTCCTCCTCGGCGGCGCGCTCTACCTGGCCATCCCCGGATCCCCGGCCCCGAGCCTGCCCGGCGGGGCCCACCGCGCGGACGCGGCCGCCGGCTTCCGGGGGTCGCTCGTCGAGCCCGCCCGACCGGCCCCGGCCACCGTCCTGCCCGACGAGCGCGGCGTACGGACCGACCTGGCCGGGTACCGGGGACGTGCGCTCCTGGTCACCTTCCTCTACACCCACTGCCCCGACGTGTGCCCGCTGATCGCCGCCCACCTCCGCGCCGCCCAGGCCCGCCTCGGCCCGGAGGCCGGGCGCGTCGCCCTGGTGGCGATCTCGGTCGACCCCCGGGGGGACACCCGGCGCTCGGCGGCGGAGTTCCTCCGCGCCCACGCCCTCACCGGACGGATGCGCTATCTCCTGGGCACGCCTCGCCAGCTCGGCCGGGTCTGGGCGGCCTGGAACGTCGGCTCCGAGCGCGACGCCGGCCACCCCGAGCTCGTCGCCCACTCCGCCCTCGTCTACGGCGTCGGCGCCAGCGGCCGCCTCGAGACGATCTACCCCCCCACCTTCGACCCGGCCGACGTCGTCCACGACGTCCCGCTCCTGGCCGCCCGATGAGGTGGCTGCGCGCCGGCGTCCTCGCCGCCGCCGCCGCGGCCGCACTGGCGATGCTGCTCCCCAGCCGAGACATCCCGCCCCGGCCGGCCCCGCCCCTCCCCCGCCAGGCCCTCCAGCCCCCGGCCGTGACCCTCGCCGCCCTGCGCGGGCGCCCCGTGCTCGTGAACTTCTGGGCCAGCTGGTGCCACCCGTGCACGCGCGAGGCCCCCGCGCTGGCCGCGTTCGCCCGGACCCCGGCCGGGCGCGGTCACCTCGTCGGGGTCGACACCGGCGACGACGCCGCGGCCGCCCGGCGCTTCATCGCCCGGTACGGCTGGGGCTTCTCGGTCCTGCGCGACCCCGACAGCGCGACCGCCGTCGGCTACGGGGTCCCCGGCCTCCCGACCACGTTCGCCGTCGACGCCCGCGGGCGGATCGTCGCCCGCCTGCTCGGGGCCCAGACCCCGGCGACCCTGGCCCGGGCGCTCGGCGCCGCCTCCCGGTAGGCCGGCTACCACTCCTCCCGGCCGGGCGGCCCGTGCCGGGGCACCCGCTCCTCGTGCCCCTCGGCCGCGGCCACGTCGAGCTCGGCGAAGTGCCCGTCCGGGGCCCGGCGCACGAGCGCCCCCTCCCACTCGCGCAGCGGCGTCGCCTCCGTGGCCTGGAGCTCCCGGCACAGGCGCAGGGTGAAGGCGAAGACGACGATCGGGGCGAACAGCGCCAGGACCCGGAAGAACCAGACCTGGCCGGCGTAGGGGAAGCCGATGTCGACGAGCAGCCGGTCGGCCGCCCCGGCCATGAAGATGGTGAAGATCCAGCTGAAGAACGCCGCTCCCAGCGCCGTCCGGGCCGGGGCGTCGCGCGGGCGCTGGAGGAGGTCGTGGCGGGCGTGGTCCTTGGTGATCCGGCGCTCGGCCGCCGGCCAGAGGTAGAGCACCCCGAACACGACGCCCGGGAAGATGACGCCCCCGAAGAGCGGGTTCGGGGCGATCGTCGCCCGGCCGATCGTCAGGTCGAAGCCCGGCATCAGGCGCAGCGCCCCGATCAGCCACCCCATGTACCAGTCGGGCTGGGCCCCGTTGGTCCCGAGGTACGGCTCGTAGGGGCCGTACTGCCAGATCGGGTTGATCTGGACGAGGCCGCCCAGGAGGAAGAGCACCGCGAAGGTCGCCATCATCATCCCCAGGGCCCGCAGGGCGTACGCCGGCCACAGCGGGGTCCCGACCACGTTGTCCTCGGTCCGGCCCGGGCCCGGGAACTGGGAGTGCTTCTGGCGCATGATGATCGCCAGGTGGACGGCGATCAGGGTGGCCAGGATCGCCGGGAGGATGAACACGTGGGCGATGAACAGGCGGTCGACGAACGCCCCCGACCCCGGGAAGTTCCCGTCCCAGAGGAGCAGGGCCAGCTGGCCCCCGACGACCGGGATGGCCATCAGCACGCTGTAGCCGATGGCCAGGCCCATGCCCGAGAGGAGGTCGTCGGGCAGCGAGTAGCCGGCGAAGCCCTCGACGATGGCCAGGGTCACCAGGGTCACCCCGATCAGCCAGTTGACGTCCCGGGGCTTGCGGAAGGCCCCGGTGAAGAACACCCGCATCAGGTGGATCACGATCGCCACCACGAACACCAGGGCCGCCCAGTGGTGGGTCTGGCGGATCAGGAGGCCCGCCGGGACGTTGAACACGATGTCGAGCGTCGAGTTGTAGGCGGCCGTGATGTGCGCCCCCTGGAGCGGGGCGTACCCGCCCGAGTAGACGACCGGGCCGACGCTCGGGTCGAAGAACAGGGCCAGGTAGACGCCCGTGGCGATGAGCGCCATGAACGAGTAGAGGGCGATCTCCCCGAAGAGGAACGACCAGTGGTCGGGGAAGATGTAGCGCATCGCCGCCCGCAGGAGCGGGGAGATGCCCAGGCGCTCGTCGACGAAGCGGACGGCGTCGGTCACGGGCTCGGCCTCCGGACGCTGCTCGCCCTTCCGGCGGATCGGGCTCACGTCTCCCGCACCCCCCACCACGCCGGGCCCGGGGCCCCGTTGAGCGGGGCCGCCGCCACGAGCCGGCCGGCGGCATCGATGCTCAGGGGCAGCTGGGGGAGGGGCCGGCCGGCCGGGCCGAAGATCACCTCGGCCCCCTTGCGCACGTCGAAGGTCGAGTAGTGGCACGGGCAGACCAGGGCCGGCGGGTCGGAGGTCTGCTCGTAGGTCGGGTAGCGGAAGAGGGCGACCGCGCACGCCGCGTGGGTGCAGATCTTCGAGTAGGCCATGATCCCCCGGGGGGCCCACTCCGGATGGCTGAGCACCTCGGACTCGGCGATCCGGACCACGACCACGCTCGCCCCGAGCTCCCGGGCGTCCGCGCCCTCGGCGATCGCCGTGACGTAGCTCCCCACCCCGAGCTCGTCGGCGGTGATCGGGGCTCCGTGGACGTCGAGGAGGCGCACCCCCCGCCGCCACGGCGACGCCTTCAGCTTGCGCCCGACGTCACCCGGTCCGAGCGAGGCGAGCGGGACCACGGCGGCCGCCGTCAGGCTGGCTCCGGCCAGGCCCGCCGCTCCGGCCAGGAGGCGCCGCCGGGAGACCCCGTCCCCGGCGGCCAGGCCGAGCTCGGTCACCTCGCGCTCGACCGCCTCGTCGACCAGCTTCGGGCGCTCCTCGACCGCCTCCGACTGGTCGACCACCCGGGTCCCGGCGACGATCGCCGCCACCGCGACGGCCGCGAAGCACAGGCCGATGCTCAGGCCGAGGAGCTGGGTGTCGGCCCGGTCGGTGACGTAGACCACGACGAACGCGACCGCGCAGACCGAGGCCGCGACGAGCCCCCCGGCCACGACCAGCTCGCCCCCCGGGCTCCGGGGGGTCATGCCCTCGTCCGGGTCTCCCCGGTCTGCCAGGTCTCCCCGATCTCTCCGATCTCCCCGGTCTCCCGGGTCGGCGGCGGTCATGCCCGGTTGCGCTCCCCGATCAGGCGGGCGACGAGGACGAGCGCCGCCGCGGCCAGGAGCCAGGCGATCATCCCCTCGGGGATCGGGCCGACGTGGCCGATCCCCCAGCCCCCGGCGTCGTTCGGATGCTGGGTCGAGACGACGTAGGCGACGATGTCGGCGAGCTCCGGGTCGGAGATCTGGGCCTGGGTGAACACCGGCATCACGTAGGGGCCGACCCGGACGGCCTCGGCGATCTCGGTCGGGGTCACGTTCGGGTGGTTGAGGGCCGGGGCGATCGCCCCGGTGACGATCCCCCCGGCCCCGCCGACCTGGTGGCACCCGGCGCAGTGGTCGGTGAACGACTCCATCCCGGCGTTGACCCGTCCCGCCGCCAGGTCGACGGTCGGGACCGGGGGCCCCGGGCCGAGCGAAGCCACGTAGGCGACGAGGGCGGCGATGTCGGCCGGGTTGTACTGGGGCTGCGCCCGGGTCGGCTCGTCGTGGGGCTCGGCCAGGGGCATCCGCCCGGTCCGCAGGTAGAAGTCGGCGGCCGCCGCCCCCACCCCGTAGAGCGACGGGCCGAGGCGGCCCCCGCCCCGGGCGTCGTTCCCGTGGCAGGACGAGCATCCGTCGAGGAAGAGGGCCCGCCCCCGGGCGAGCTGGGCCGCGGCCGCCGGGGTCGCCGCCGCCGCGGCCGCGACCGGCGGGGCCCCCGGGCCCTTGGCGGCGCCGGCCTCGGGGGAGGCGGTGAAGGCGTAGAGGGCGGCGCCCCCGCAGGCCACGGCCGCCGCCGTGGCCAGGCGCCGGCGGAGGGTCCGGGCGATCATCGGGGCCCTCCGGCCGGGCTGGCGCCCGCCGCCCGGCGGTCGGCCTGCGCCTCCCGGGCCCGGGCCCGGCGCTCCTCCCGGAGCATCGAGACCCAGGCGGCCCCGAGGGTCGCGGCGACGAGGACGAGCGTCCCGCCCAGCCACATGACCGTCGCCCCGGAGCGCTGGTCGGCGAGCGCCGAGACCCCGGCCGCCCGGGCGCTCGCCAGGTAGGGCGCATAGACGACGGTGTCCGAGGAGATGAGGACGGCGCCGATCGCGCTCATCGGGACCATCGCGGCGAGCAGGTAGCCGACGTTCCCGATCGGCGAGAGCCGGTGGGGGAGCGGGTCGACGGCGATCACCGGCGCCCAGAAGAGGAGCGCCGCCCAGAGGTAGGTCGCGTGCTCGAGCCCGTGGACGACCGGGTGGGTCAGGGCGGCGTCGTAGACGGTCGGGACGTGGGTGGCCAGGAGGACGGCGGTGAGGAGGGCGAGCGCCACCGGAGGCCGGGTGAGCGCGTCGACGGCCGGGGTCCGCAGCAGCCCGACCAGCCCGTCCCGGCCGCCCCGGGGCAGGGTGCGCAGGGCGAGCGAGACCGGGGCCCCGGCCACGAGCAGCGGGGCGGCGCCGACGATGATCAGGAGGTGCTGGGCCATGTGGACCGAGAGCAGGCGCTCCGACCAGGTGTCGATCCCGGTCTCCGAGGCGGCGGCGAGGACGGCGAGTCCGGCCAGGAAGCTGAGGGTCCGCCGGACCGGCCACCGGGGGTGGGCCCGGCGGGCCCCGGCCAGGTAGGCGGCGCCGGCGGCGAGGACGAGGACGAGGGCCGCCGGGTTGAGGCTCGCGTCGGAGATCACCTGGCTAGCCCGCATCCCGCGCCCCCTCCGTCGACCCGGCCCCCGCCCCCGCCGTCGCCCGCGCCCGCCGGAGCGCCCGCCGTTCGGCCCGGGCCTCCCGGGCCAGGCCGCCGAGCCCGAGGACGAGGATGCCCCCGCCGATCAGGATCAGGTAGAGGCCGAGGTAGGCGCCGACCAGCATCGTGCACAGGGCGAGGGCGACCGCCACGATCGGGAAGCTGTAGTCCGGGACCGGGCGGACCACCGCCGGGCCCTCGGCGACGCCCGCCGCCCGGCGGGCGTACACGGCGACGGCGGCCGCGATCACGGCCATCAGGGCGGCGGAGCCCCCGAGGAGGGCCGGGGGAAGGGGGTCCGAGGACCAGACGGCGAGGATGGCCGCCGCCGTCCCGATGACCAGGGCGTAGCCCAGGAGGGGCACGGCCGGTCCGGGCTTCATCGGGTGGCCTCCCCGGCGTCGGGGTGCCCGGCGGCGGCGGCCGCGCCCGCCCCGACGGCGTCCGCCTGCTCCCGGCGGCGGCGGGCGTCGAGCAGGGGGGCGAAGCTCCGGATCGGCGGGAGCGGGGCGGTGAAGTTGTGCCGGGGCGGCGGCGAGGAGGTCGCCCACTCGAGCGTATGGCCCTCCCACGGATCGGCCGGGGCCGGCTCGCGCCGGCGGAGGGAGACGAAGACGTTGGCGATCCACACGAGCGTGGCCAGGGCGATCGTGAAGGCCCCGAGCGTGGCCAGCCGGTTGAGGTCGGTGAACCGGGGCGAGTAGTCGGCCACCCGGCGCGGCATCCCGTCGTAGCCGAGGAGGAACATCGGGAAGAAGGTGAGGTTGGCCCCGACGGCCAGGAGCCAGAAGTGGATCCACCCGAGCCGGGTCCGCAGGTGGCAGCCGGTGACCTTCGGCCACCAGTAGTAGAAGGCGGCGTAGAAGGCGAAGAGGCTCCCGGCGAACAGGGTGTAGTGGAAGTGGGCGACGATGAAGTACGACTTGTTGACCTGGTAGTCGAGCGGGGGCGACCCGATGAACACCCCGCTGAGGCCGCCGAGCAGGAACTGGACGATGAAGGCCACGGCGAAGGCCAGGGGGATGCCGAGGCGCAGGCGCCCGCCGAACATCGTCCCGACGAGGTCGAGGTACTCGATCCCGGCGGGGACGATCAGGGCCGTCGTGGTCAGGGAGAAGTACTTCACGGTGACCTGGCCGCTGGCGAACATGTGGTGGGCCCAGACGCTGGTCGACAGGGCGGTGAACAGGAGCAGCGCCGCCACGTGGGCCCGGTAGCCGAAGAACCGCCGGCGGGAGAAGGTGGCCAGGACCTCGCCGACGGCGCCGACGAACGGGAAGAACATCACGTAGACGACCGGGTGGCCGTAGAACCAGAAGAGGTGCTGGTAGGCGATCGGTCCGCCCGAGGAGTCGAACACGCCCCCCCACTCCCGCTCGACGAAGAGGAGCCCCATCGCCACCAGGAGCACCGGGAAGCCGACGATCACGAGGATGCAGGTGGCGAGCATCGACCAGGTGAAGACCGGCAGCCGGAGCATGGTCATCCCCGGAGCCCGGCGGCCGACGATCGTGGCCAGCACGCAGATCGCCATCAGGAGGCCCGAGGCCGTGGCCAGGACGACCCCGAAGATCCACAGGTACATGCCGTCCCCGGGGGTGTTGGCCGAGTTCGACAGGGGGTCGAACGCCGTCCACCCGGCGGTGCCCGGGCCGTTGCGGGTGAACCAGCCCAGGTACATGGTCACCCCGCCCCCGATCTGGAGCCACCAGGCGAGGAGGGCCAGGCGGGGCAGGGCGATCTCGGCGGCCCCCACCTGGAGCGGGACCATGTACAAGCCCATGGCCAGCGACAGCGGGACCATGAACAGGTAGATCATGGTCGACCCGTGCATGGTGAAGATCGCGTTGTAGCTCTGCTGGCCGACCACCTGGCTGCCCGGCGAGTAGAGCTCGGCCCGGATCAGCAGGGCCAGGAGCCCGCCGGCGATGAAGAAGACGAAGGCGGTCGCCATGACCCGGGCCGCGACCCGCTTGTGGTCGGTGCTGGCCAGGGCGGCCAGGAGGCTCGGCTGGGGGGTGGCGGCGACGGTGGTCATGGGCCCGGGGCGGTGGCGGCGGGCGGGGCCGGGGCGCCGGCAGGGGCGGGAGCCGGGGCCGGGGCGGCGGACCGGCGGGCGGCGGCCCAGGCGGCGAAGGCGGGGCGGGAGACGACCTGGACGTCGAAGACCATCTGGTCGTGCTTGAGCCCGCAGAACTCGGCGCAGACCCCGTCGACGTGGACGCCGGGGCGCTCGAAGGAGAGGTCGAACTCGGTGCTCCGCTTGGGGAAGGCGTCGCGCTTGAAGCGGAGGTAGGGGATCCAGAACGAGTGGATGACGTCGATCGAGGTCATCCGGAAGCGGATCTCGGTGCCGGCCGGGACGACCAGCACCGACGGCCGGGTGGCCCCGGCGACCTGGGTGATCCCGAGCGCCGGATAGTCGAAGCGCCAGTTCCACTTGGCGGCGGTGACGCTGACCCGGAGGCCGGGGGGGACGTTCCGGGCCGAGATCTTGTCCTGGGCGTTGAAGGTCAGGGCGACGAGGAAGGCCACGATGCAGGCGAGGACCCCGGCGTAGACGAACGGCAGCCACGCCGGCTCCTCCCGCGGGGGCGGCCGGGCGGCGGCGGCGTCGTCGTCTTCGTCGCGGGCGCGAAAGCGGACGAGCGCGAAGACGCAGGCGAGCACGACGATCGCGAAGACGGCGGCGGCGATCGGGAGGTAGGTCGATGCGAGGTCCGTGAAGACCTTCCGGGTATCCACCAGGCCGAGGAGCATCGCGGGCGCCCGCGTACCCGCAAAGGGCGGCAGTGAACCCGCCCCGCCGGGGGGGCGGGGGTAGGCGGCCGGCCTACACCCAGGGGCCATGCCAGCGGCCGTGGCCGCGGAGGAGCTCGGCGGCCGCCGGCGGCCCCCATACGCCCGGGGCGTAGGGCTCGGCCGGGGGCGGGTGGGCGAGCAGGGGATCGATGATCCGCCACGTCTCCTCGATGCTGTCCTGGCGGGTGAAGCGGGTGGCGTCGCCGAGCATGGCGTCGTGGAGGAGCACCTCGTAGGGCGTCGGCCCCTCGCCGCCCTCGGCGGCGAACTCCATCTCGAGGCTGATCGCCGCCGGACCCGGGGCGTCGGCCCGGTGGGCGTCGAGCTCGAGGCGGACACCGGTCCGCGGGTCCATCCTGACCACGAGCTGGTCGGGCTCGGGGCGGCGGCCCCCGCCGGGCATGAAGGCGACCCGGGGCGGGTGGCGGAAGACGAGGCGCAGCTCGGTCTGGGTCGCCGGGAGCCGCTTCCCGGCCCGGATGAAGAAGGGGACGCCGGCCCAGCGCCAGTTGTCGATCTCGAGGCGCAGGGCGGCGAAGGTCTCGGTGTCCGAGTCGGGGGCGACCCCGTCGATCTTCCGGTAGCCGTCGTACTGGCCGCGGACGTAGTGGGCCGGGTCGGCGGTGGCGGTCGAGCGGAACAGGGCGTACTTGGCGTCCTTGACCGTGGCGGCGTCGGCCCCGGCCGGGGCCTCCATCGCGGCGGCGGCCAGGACCTGGAAGAGGTGGTTGACGACGACGTCCCGGAGGGCCCCGACCGGATCGTAGAAGTGCCCGCGCTCCTCGACCCCGAAGGTCTCGCCCATGGTGATCTGGACCGACGAGACGTGGTTGCGGTTCCAGACCGGCTCGAGCATGGTGTTGGCGAAGCGGAGGTAGAGGAACTCCTCGACCCCCATCTTTCCGAGGAAGTGGTCGATCCGGTAGAGCTGGGACTCATCGATGTGGCGGTGGAGCTCGGTGGCGAGGGCCCGGGCCGAGGTGAGGTCGTGGCCGAAGGGCTTCTCGACCACCACCCGGGCCGTCTTGGTCAGGCCGGCCCCGGCGAGGCCCTCGACGACCTTCCCGAACAGGAACGGGGGGATCTCGAGGTAGAAGACCGGGGTCTGGGCCCGGGCGATCGCCGCGCCGACCCGCTCGAACGTCGCCGGGTCGGCGAAGTCCCCCTGGACGTAGGAGAGCCGGCCGGCCAGGCGGGTGAAGATCGCCTCGTCGATCTTCTCGCCGGTCGCGGCGATCGAGTCCCGGGCGCGCTTTCGGAGCTGGTCGACCGACCAGTCGTCGACGGCGACGCCGACGATCGGGACGTCGAGGAGCCCCCGCCGCTCGAGGCGGTAGAGCGAGTGGAAGGTCATCACCCGGGCGAGGTCCCCGGTGATCCCGAAGATGACGAGGACGTCGGCGGGTCGCGCCGGGGAGGCGGGGCCGGGCGGGCTCAGAGGGGAAGCCCGTGCTCGAGGGTGGGGACGGCATGGTCGGCCCCGGCGGCGGTGAGCGCGTCGACCGTGTAGTCGCCGGTGGCCACCCCGACGACCCGGATGCCGGCGCCGTGGCCGGCGGTGATGTCGAGCGGGGTGTCGCCGACCGCCAGGCAGGCGGCGGGGGCGAGTCCTCCGCCGGAGACGGTCGCCCCCCGGTCGAGCGCCCGGCGGGTGAGCTCGACCCGGTCGGTCGAGTCCGACCCGTAGCCGCCGAAGGAGAAGAAGCGGTTGAGGCCGCCCCGGGAGAGCTTGATGTGGGCGGCGGACTCGACGTTGCCGGTGGTCAGACCGAGGAGGAGGCCCTGCTCGATCAGGGCGACGAGGAGCGCCTCGACGCCCGGGAGCACGCGGTACCCGCCCGACTCGGCGACCGTGTCGACCAGGTGCTCGAGCCGCTTGGCCATCAGCCGGCCGAGCTCCGGGGCCGCCGGGGGCCGGCCGAGCACGCCCTCGAAGGTGAGGCGCCCGACCTCGGGGTCGGTCATCCCGGCGTGGGTGTGGGCGTTGATGTCGGCCTCGACCCCGTAGATCTCGGCGAACGCCCGCCGCCAGGCCACGGCGCCGGCCCCGCCGGTGGTGATGAGGGTCCCGTCGATGTCGAAGAGGACAGCGGCCGTCATTCGACCGCGGCCGGCGGGGCGGCGCCGGGAGCCGGGGTCGGAGTCGGGGTCGGGGTCGGGGTCGGGGTGGGGGTGGGGGTCGGAGTCGGGGCGCGGGCGGCCCGGTAGCGGCGGATCAGCGCGTTGGTCGAGCTGTCGTGGTCGAGCGGGGGCTCGCCCGTGGCCTGGAGCTCGGGGATGATCTTCCTGGCCAGGACCTTGCCGAGCTCGACCCCCCACTGGTCGAAGGAGTTGACCTGCCAGATCACCCCCTGGGTGAAGACGCTGTGCTCGTAGAGGGCGACGAGCGCCCCGAGGATGGCGGGGGTCAGCCGGTCGGCGAGGAGGGTGTTGGACGGACGGTTGCCGTCGAAGACCTTGTGGGGGACGACCGCCTCGGGCGTCCCGTCGGCGCGGACCTCGTCGGCCGTGCGCCCGAAGGCGAGGGCCTCGGGCTGGGCGAAGACGTTCGAGACGAGGATGTCGTGGTGGTCGCCGAGGGGGTTCAGCGACGCGAGGAAGCCGATGAAGTCGCAGGGGATGAGCTTGGTGCCCTGGTGGATCAGCTGGTAGAAGGAGTGCTGGCCGTTGGTCCCGGGCTCCCCCCAGTAGACGGCGCCGGTCTCGTAGTCGACCTGGGTGCCGGCGAGGGTCACGTGCTTGCCGTTGGACTCCATGGTCAGCTGCTGGAGGTAGGCGGGAAAGCGGTGGAGGTACTGGTCGTAGGGGAGCACGGCGATCGTCTGGGCGTCGAAGAAGTCGCCGTACCAGACGGCGAGGAGGCCCATCAGGACGGGGAGGTTCCGGTCGGTGGGGGCGGTGGCGAAGTGCTCGTCCATGGCGTGGGACCCGGCCAGCATCTCGCGGAACGCGGGCGGGCCGAGGGCGATCATGGTCGAGAGGCCGATCGCCGACTCCATCGAGTAGCGCCCGCCGACCCAGTCCCAGAAGCCGAACATGTTCTGGGTGTCGATCCCGAACTCGGCGACGGCGCCGGCGTTGGTCGAGACGGCGACGAAGTGGCGGGCGACGGCCTCCTGCGCCCCGAGGGCCCCGACCAGCCAGGCCCGGGCGGTGGCGGCGTTGGTCATCGTCTCGAGCGTGGTGAACGTCTTCGAGGCGACGATGAACAGCGTCTGGGCGGGGTCGAGGTCGCGGGTGGCCTCGGCGAAGTCGGTGGCGTCGACGTTGGAGACGAAGCGAAACGTGAGCTCCCGGTCGGCGTAGTGGCGGAGGGCCTGGTAGGCCATGACCGGGCCGAGGTCCGACCCGCCGATCCCGATGTTGACCACGTTGCGGATGGGCAGGCCGGTGTGCCCCTTCCAGTCGCCGGAGCGGATTCGGTCGGCGAAGTCGGCCATCCGGTCGAGCACCTCGTGGACCTGGGCGGCGACGTCGACCCCGTCAACCACGAGCGTCGCCCCCGGGGGCAGGCGCAGGGCGACGTGGAGGACCGACCGGTCCTCGGTGGTGTTGACCCGGTCCCCGGCGAACATGGCGTCGCGGCGCCGGGAGAGGCCCGACTGATCGGCGAGGTCGCCGAGGAGCCGGAGCGTCACGTCGGTGACCCGGTTCTTCGAGTAGTCGAGGAACAGGCCGGCGGCCTCGGCCGACATCCGCTCGGCCCGGCCGGGATCGTCGGCGAAGAGCGAGCGGAGATGGACGTCGCGGATCTCGGCGTGGTGGGCGGCGAGCGCCCGCCAGGCCGGAAGCTCCCGGAGCGGCCCGACCTCGTCGGCCGCCATCAAACGGCCTGGGCCTCGCGGGCGATCGTGTCCATGAGCTGGGTCCAGGAGTCGACGAAGGACTTGGCGCCGTCGTTCTGGAGCTGGGTGGCGAGCTCCTCGACGTCGATGTCGAGCTCGCCGAAGCGGGCGAGCATCTCCTCGCAGTCGCCGCCGTCGGCCGGGAGCGGCGTCCCGACGGTGCCGTGCTCGGCGAAGGCCAGGAGCGTCGGCTCGGGCATGGTGTTGATGGTGAACGGAGCGGCGAGGGCCTCGATGTAGAGGACGTCGGAGGCGTCGGGATCCTTGGTCCCGGTGCTGGCCCAGAGCAGGCGCTGGGGACGGGCGCCCCAGTTCCAGAGCCGCTGCCAGTGCTCGGAGTCGAGCATGTCCCGATAGGCCTTGTAGGTGCGCTGGGCGATCGCGATGGCGAGCTTGCCGTGGAGCTCGAGCGGGGTCCGGTCCATCACGGCCTTGTCCCACCGGCTGATGAACACCGAGGCGACGGAGCGGACGGACGGGTTCAGCCCGGCGGCGATCCGGCGCTCGATGCCGCGCATGTAGGCCTCGCTGGCGGCGAGGTAGTGCTCGCGGGAGAAGAGCAGCGTGACGTTGACGGGGATGCCGGCGAAGATCGTCTCCTCGATCGCCACGAGGCCGGCCTCGGTCCCGGGGATCTTGATCAGGAGGTTCTTGGCGTCGGCCCGGGCGTGGAGCTCGGCCGCCTGGCGGATCGTGCCCTCGGCGTCGTCGGCGAGGAGCGGGGAGACCTCGAGCGAGACCCAGCCGTCGAGGCGGTCGGTCCGGTCGTGGACGGGCTCGAACATCCGGGCCGCCCGGCGGAGGTCGGCGATGGCCAGCTCGAAGAAGGCGTCCTCGGCCGAGGCCCCGGCCGCCTTGAGGTCGGAGATCTGGTCGTCGTAGGCGTGGCCCTCGGAGATGGCGTGGTCGAAGATCGTCGGGTTGGAGGTCAGCCCGGTGATCGAGAGCTCGTCGACGTAGCGCTCTAGGGTGCCGTCGTCGAGCATGGTCCGGGTGATGTTGTCGAGCCAGAGACTCTGGCCGAGCTCGTGGAGCTTCTGGGTTGGCTTCATGCCGGAACCCCTTTCGCGGTGTCGACCCCACGCCCCGGCGTGAAGCCGAACTTGGTCGATGGTTCTTCGGGCGGGGCCGAGGAAGCGAGGTTCAGGCCAATATAGGTCATGGCGGAGGTGGCCGGGTGATCTTTGGCCACCGGCCGGGCCACCGGCTCAGCCGGGGCCGCCTCCGGCGGGGTCGTCGGCCAGGATCAGGGTGTCCGCGGGGGCCTCGACCCGCCCGGCGGGAATCGAGGGATCGTGGGCTTGGAGGGCGCGGAGCGGGTCGCGCTTTTCGGCGCCGGTCACGAGCCAGAGGATGGCCCGGGCCCCGGCGAGCTCGGGGTAGGTGAGGGTCATCCGCCGGCAGCCCTGGTACTCGCCGCCGGTGAGGGCGACCCGCCGGTCGGCGACTTCGAGGACGGAATCGCCGGGGACCAGGGAGGCGGTGTGCCCGTCGGGGCCGAGGCCGAGGTGGACGAGGTCGAGGGCCGCCGGGAGGGCGGCGGCATACCCGGCGGCGGCGGCGTCCGGGTCCTCGGCGGTGACCGGCATCGCCCGGACGCGGGCCCGCGCCGGGGCGGGGAGGCTGTCCAGGAGGTGGACGAGGTTGCGTCCGGGGTCGCCGTCGGGGAGGACGCGCTCGTCGACCTGGAAGACGTCAACCTGCTCCCAGGGAACCTCCTCGCCGGCCAGGAGCTCGAACATGCGCCAGGGGGCGCGGCCGCCGCTGACGGCGAGCGCGAAGCTGCCCCGGTCGGCGACCCCGTCCCGGGCCGCCCGGGCGATCTCCCGGGCCCCGCGGGCGGCGGCGGCCTCGGCGTCGGGGAGGACCTCGAGCCTCACGCGGGCTTTTCGTCGTGCCCGCCGAACTGCGTGCGCATGGCCGAGAGGATCTTGTCGGCGTAGTCGTCGAGGCCGCGGGAGCTGAAGCGCTCGTACAGGGCGGTGGTGAGGACCCCGGCCGGGACGCCCTCCTCGATCGCGGCGATCGAAGTCCAGCGGCCCTCGCCGGAGTCCGAGACCCGGCCGCCGAACTCGGCGAGATCGGGCGACTCGCGCAGGGCGGCGGCCGTGAGGTCGAGCAGCCAGGACCCGATCACGCTGCCCCGCCGCCAGAGCTCGGCGACCTCGGGGACGTCGATGTCGTACTGGTAGTACTCGGGGTGGTCGAGGGGGGCGGTCTCGGCGTCGGCCGTCCGCGTCGTCTTGCCGACGTTGGCGTTGCGCAGGATGTTCAGGCCCTCGGCGTAGGCGGCCATCGTCCCGTACTCGATCCCGTTGTGGACCATCTTGACGAAGTGGCCGGCGCCCGAGGGGCCGCAGTGGAGGTAGCCCTGCTCGGACGGGGACGGGTCGCCGTCGCGCCCGGGGGTGCGCTCGGCCGACTCGACCCCGGGGGCCAGGGTCGCGAAGATGGGATCGAGGCGGGCGACGGCGGGGTCGGGGCCGCCGATCATCAGGCAGTAGCCGCGCTCGGCGCCGAACACGCCGCCGCTCGTGCCGACGTCGAGGTAGTCGATCCCCCGGACGAGGAGCTCGGCGGCGCGGCGGATGTCGTCGCGATAGTAGGAGTTGCCGCCGTCGATGACGGCGTCCCCGGCGACGAGCTCGGCGGCGACGGCCTCGACCGTCTTCTCGGTGATCTCACCGGCCGGGACCATCACCCAGACGGTGCGCGGGGGAGTGAGCTTGGCGGCGAGCTCGGCCAGCGTGGCCGCGCCCTCGGCCCCCTCGGCGACGAGCCCGGCGACGACGTCCTGGTTGACGTCATAGCCGACGACCCGGTGGCCGTCGCGCATCAGGCGCCGGACGATGTTGCCGCCCATCCTCCCCAACCCGACGATGCCTATCTCGGACCGTTGCGCCACGCCCGGCTCCTCTCGCTCGGTGGTTGGCGCTCCATCGTAGGGGATCGGCTGGCCCGCTGGGGGTGGTTTTGGAGCCGGGTCGGGTGGGCGCGGGGTGGGGCGGGAGGAGGCAGCGGGGCGGGTTCGGCCGGGGGGCGGGAACCGTCCGCGGCGGGGGCCGCCGGGTCGGGGCGGGCGGGGCCCTCAGCGGACCCCGACGAGGTCGACGACGAAGACGAGGGTCTCCCCGGGGGCGATGACCCCGGCGGCGCCGCGCTTTCCGTAGCCGAGGTCCGGGGGGATCGTGATCCGGCGGCGGCCGCCGACCTTCATCCCGGCGACGCCCTGGTCCCAGCCGGAGATGACCTGGCCCTTGCCGAGGCCGAACTTGAAGGTCTGGCCGCGGTCCCAGGAGGAGTCGAACTGCTTGCCGGTCGACCAGGAGACGCCGACGTAGTGGACCTCGACGATCTTCCCGGAGACGGCCTCGTCGCCGTCGCCGACCTCGATGTCGTCGAGCTCGAGCTGGTAGGACGGATCCTGGTCGGAGGGGACCTCGACCTCGGGCTTCTCGGGGGTTGACATGGACGGAACGATACCTCGCCGACCGGCGGCTACCCGCCCGCGAGCACGGGGTCGTAGCCGCGGGCGCGGAGGAGCCGGGCGACCGGGGCGCGGTGGTCGCCCTGGAGCTCGATCACGCCGGCCTTGACCGAGCCGCCGACGCCGCAGCGCTTCTTGAGGGCGCCGGCCAGCTCCCGGAGGCCGTCGTCGTCGAGCGGGAGGTTCGAGACGGTGGTGACCGCCTTGCCGCGCCGGCCGGCGGTCTCCCGGCGGACCTCGACCCGGCCGGCGGCGGCGGGGCGGGCGCCGGCCGGGGTCCGGCGGCGGAGGTCGCCGTCGTCGCTCGACCAGACGAGGTTCGGGTCGGGGGGGCGGCTCATCGGGCTCACGTTAGTCGGTGGCATGATCCCCAGGAGGATGCGTCGGGGGAACCGGACCGGTCGGGCATCCGCGCTGGGGTGGGCGGGCGCGGGCCTGGTGGTGCTCGGGGGCTGCGGCGGCGCCGGCCCGGCGGCCTCGCCGTGCCCCCCGGCGGCGGCCGGACTCCTGGCGGCGGCGGTCGGCCCGGGGGCGCGGGTCGACGCGAGGGCGGGGTCGGGGGAGGACCCGACGATCAGGACGTGCGTCCTGCGGGCCGGGGGGGCGCGGGTGACGGCGACGATCGACACCGCGCCGCAGGCCTACTTCCGGCTCGAGCGCACGGTGGTCGAGGAGGCGCAGACCTTCGCCCAGACGCAGGGAGGCGCGGCCCCGGTGCAGGTCCCGGGCCTGGGGCTCGACGCCGACTGGCTGCCGGGGGAGTCGCGCCTGGTGACCACCGACGGGACCCGGCTCGTCACGATCGCCGTCGACTGGCCGGGGGCGGCGCGGGGGCGGAAGGTGTCCCTGGCCGCGGGGATCGCCCGGACCCTCCTGGGGCGGCTGCGCCCGGACGTCGCCCAACCCGGGGCCGCCTGACCCGGGCGTAACCTCAGCGGCCGGGCGGGGGGAGCTTGACCACGCCGACGAAGAACTCGTCGATCTGGTGGACGATGTGGCGGAAGCGGTCGAAGTCGACCGGCTTGGTGATGTAGGCGTTGGCGTGGAGCTCGTAGGAGCGGAGGATGTCCTCGTCGGCCTCGGAGGTGGTCAGGATCACGACGGGGATCGCCCGGAGCTCGGGATCGCCCTTGATCTCCCTGAGCACCTCGACCCCGTTCATCCGGGGGAGGTTAAGGTCGAGGAGGACGAGGTCGGGCCGTCCGGCCCCGGCGTGGGGTCCCTGGCGGCGGAGGTACTCGAGGGCCTCGACCCCGTCGCCGACCACCGAGAGGGTGTTGCCGACCTTGTGGTCGTCGAACGCCTCGCGGATCAGGAGGACGTCTCCGGGATCGTCCTCGACGAGCAGCACTTCGATCAGCTCTGCGGCCATGGGTGATCCTCCTCGGGAATCGGCAGGGTGAAACGGAAGCAGGCGCCCTCGGGTGGGTCGGTGTCGAGCCAGATGCGCCCGCCGTGGCGCTCGACGATCTTGCGGCACATGGCCAGGCCGATCCCGGTGCCGGGATAGACCTCCTTGGCGTGGAGGCGCTGGAAGATGGCGAAGATCCGCTCGGCGTACTCGGGCCCGATGCCGATCCCGTTGTCGGCGCAGCTGAACTCCCAGAACCCGCCGTCGCGGCGAAAGCCGATGCGAACCACGGGTGGGTCGGGGCCGTGGAACTTGACGGCGTTGGCGATCAGGTTCTGGAAGACCGAGGCGAGGAGGGCGCGCTCGCCGCGGACGCTCGGGAGCTCGGGGGTGACGACGACCTCGGCGCCGGCCTCGTCGAGCGCGCCGGAGAGGGCGGTGCACGCCTGGGCGACGAGCTCGCCGGCGCCGATCAGCTCGTGCTCGCGTCCGCTGCGCCCGACGCGGGAGAAGACGAGGAGGTCGTTGATCAGGATCTGCATGCGCTTGGCGCCGTCGACGGCGAACTCGATGTACTGGTCGGCGCGATCGTCGAGCTGGCCCTGGTAGCGGCGCTGGAGGGCCTGGCAGAAGCTCGCGACCTTGCGCAGGGGCTCCTGGAGATCGTGGGAGGCGACGTAGGCGAACTGCTCGAGCTCGACGTTCGAGCGGGTGAGCTCGCGGGCCTGCTCCTCGAGGCGGGCGCTGGCCGCCTGGACCGCCGAGAGCTCGTGGACGATGCGCTCACGCATGGCGTCGACGTCGGTGGCGAGCTCGGCGATCTCGCGGGCGCCGGCGACCTCCGTCAAGGGGGTGTGGAAGTCGCCGCGGGCGACGCGGCGGGACTCGCGGCCGAGGCGGGCGAGCGGGAGGGTGACGACCCGCCGGAGGATCACGGCGGCGCCGAGCAGGCCGAGGACGATCAGCGCGCCGGCGAGGCCGAGGGCCAGCTTGAGTTCGGTGGCGGCGTCGAAGAGCTGGGAGCGGGCCTTGGCGCGGCCCGCGGCGAGGCCGGCCTGGAGCCGGTCGAGGGCGGCGTGGACGGCGGCGAAGCCGACGGTGTCGCGGGTGGTCAGGGCGTTCGTCGCCGAGGGCGCGCCGCCCCGGAGGACGGGCGCGACGAACTCGCGCCGCCAGACCTCGGCGGCGGCGCGGACCCGGGTGACCTCCGGGGTGTAGGACGCGGCCCCGGGGACGGCGAGGGCGGCGAGCTGGCGGTAGCTGCGCTCCTCGGTCCGGAGGCCGTCGCGGTACTGCCGGAGGATCTGGGGCTGGCGGGTGATGAGGAATCCGCGGGTCCCGGCCTCCTCGTCGACCAGCGCCGTCTGGAGCCCGAGGGCGGCGAGCTGGGCCGGGGTGATGTGGTCGACGACGAACTTCCGGCGATCGGTCAGCCGGGCGTTGGCCCCGAGGGCGAGGCCGATTCCGGCGACGGCGAGGACGAACATGGCGCCGATGGAGAACCCGAGGACTTGGCCGACCGGGCGGCCGGCCAGGAGGCGGGCGAGGACCCCGGGTGACCGGGCCGGCGCCGGGATCCCCGCCCCAACCGGATCCGGGTCCGCGGGGTGCGGGCGAGCGGGATCAGCGCCCGCCATTGGGCCCGGAACGGTCGTCCTCGGTGCCGACGAGCACCATGGCGACGTCGTCGCTGAGCTCGTCGCCGTTGA
>JAXDHK010000469.1:0-9667 GCA_034664545.1 Solirubrobacteraceae bacterium | reverse complement strand
GACGGGTCGACACCCGAGGAGAACCACGCGACGATCGAGCTCGAGCTCGAGCGCCACGATCCCCGGCTGGCCGCCCTCCCCCGGGTGCTCGCCCTGTCCAAGGCCGACCTGGTCACCCCCGAGCAGGCCGACCGGACGGCCGGGGAGTGGCGGGCCCGCCTGGGGCCGGACGTCCCGGTGATCGCGACCTCGAGCGTCACCCGCGCCGGCCTCGACGCCCTGGCCGCCGAGCTCCTGCGCCGGGTGCCGCTCGAGGATGCCGACCCGCTCGAGCCCGAGCTCGCCGAGCACCTGACCTTCCGCCCGGCCGCCCGCCGGGGCTTCCACGTCGAGCGGACGGCCCCGGGCTCGTTCCGGGTGATCGGCGAGGGGATCGACCGGCTGATCGCCCGGCACGACCTCGAGAACGACGAGGCGATGGTCCACGTCGAGTCGCGGCTGCGCCGGATCGGCGTGCTCCGGGCGCTCGAGGACCAGGGCTTCACCGCCGGGGACGAGGTCGAGATCGCCGGAGTCGTCTTCGAACTCGACCCGGAATAGCGCCGGCCCACCCGCCCCGTCCGCCCGCCCGCCGCCCCGGGCCGCCGGCCCGCCCGGCGCGTATCCTGGCGCGATGCGCCGGGTGGTGATGAAGATGGGCACGGCGATCGTCGCCGACGAGCGGGGCGAGCCGCGCCGCGACGTCCTCGAGCGCGTCTGCGACGCGACGGCCGCCCTGCGCCGGGGCGGCGACGAGGTCGTCCTGGTGACCAGCGGGGCGATCGCCCGGGGGATGCGCGAGATCGGGCTGGCCAGCCGGCCGAGCGCGATCGAGGCGCTCCAGGCGTCGAGCGCGATCGGCCAGGGCAAGCTCTACCGGGTCTACGACGAGTTGCTCCTCGCCCGGGGGGTCGTCTCCGCCCAGGTGCTCCTGACCTTCTTCGACGTCAGCGCCCGGACCCACTACCTCAACGTCCGCCGGACCCTCCGCCAGCTCCTCGACTGGGGCGTCGTCCCGGTGGTCAACGAGAACGACACGACCGCGACCGACGAGATCTCCTTCGGGGACAACGACTTCCTCGCCGCCCAGGTCGCCGTCCTGATCGGGGCCGACGAGCTGATCCTCCTGACCGACACCGACGGTCTCCACACCGCCGACCCCCGCCGCGACCCCGGGGCCCGCCTGGTGTCGAGCGTGACCGACTTCGAGGCGCTCGACGGGCTCGACATCACCCAGGGCACCTCCCGGCTCGGGTCGGGCGGGATGCGCTCGAAGGTGGTGGCCGCCGACATGGCGACGGCCGCCGGGATCGCCACGACCATCTGCAACGGGCGGCGGCCCGGGGCGCTCGAGCGGGTGCTGGCCGGCGAGCCCGAGGGGACGCGCTTCCCGGCCCGGGAGATCCGCTACTCGAGCTTCAAGCTCTGGCTGAAGTACGCCAAGCCCAGCCGGGGGACGGTGGTGGTCGACCAGGGGGCGGCCTGGGCGCTGACCAACGGGGGGACGAGCCTCCTGCCGGTGGGGGTCGCGGCCGTCCGGGGGGAGTTCGGCGTCGGCGACGCGGTCGACGTCGCCGAGGGGACCAGCGTGATCGGCAAGGGCATCTCCAACTACTCGGCCGGGGAGCTGCGCCGGGTGATGGGCCTGAAGTCGAAGGCGGTCCACCAGGTCCTCCCGCGGGCCTCCGAGGAGGCCGTCCACCGGGACTACTTCGTTCTGGCCTAGGCGCGCTCAAGCCGGACGGTCGACCGGCCGAAGCATCTCTCATGGGAGCGGGCTGGCGCCATGGATGCCTGTGGGCTGCGCTGCCCGCCGGCCTCGTCCTGGCGGTATCGGGTGCCCCGGTGGCCGGGGCGGCGTCGCTCTCGGGGCTGACCGGCCCCGAGTTCGAGCCGGCGACCTTCCTCCTGTCGCGCTCCGAGCACGGCGGGCTCCCCAACGGCGCCTCGTGCTGCGGGGTGATCTCGCACGACCAACGCGTCGGCCGGGCGATGGCGTTCGAGTCCACGGCCTCCGACATCGCCCGGGGGGCGCGGCTGGGAACGGCGAACGTCTACGTGACCCTGCGTGGCGGCCACTGGTCGGTGGCCGGGTCGACGTGGGCGCCCGGCCGGACGGTCCTCGTCACGCGGGGCAGGGACGGCCGGCCGGCCAACGGTCCAAGCTACGCGCCGGCGCTCTCGGGTGACTCAGCGCACCCTCCCCGGTGCGTCGCCTTCTTATCACGGGCGTCGAACCTCGTCGCCGGCGACCGCAACGGCGTGGCGGATGCGTTCGTGGCCGATCTGCGCGGCCGGCGCATCGAGCGCGTGTCGGTCGGCAGCGGCGGCCGGGAGTCCGACCGGCCGACGACCGAGGTCGCCGTGAGCGGCGACTGCCGGCGCGTTGCGTTCGCCTCCTCGGCGACCGGTCTCGCCTGGACCCACTCGGGCCCGGGATGGAGCGCGGCGCGAACCCGCCTGCCGCGGGCGGGCACGAGCGAGGTCTACGTGCGCTTCCTCGCCGGCAGCGGCCGGCTGGTGGGCCTGACCATGCTCGCCTCGGCCGCCGGTCGCCGACCCGCGAACGCGGACGCCGGTGAGCTCAGTCTGAGCCGGGACGGGACCGCCCTGGCGTTCGCCTCGGCGGCGAGCGACCTCGGGGCTCCGTCGGGCGGTGTCCGGCAGGTCTGGGACCGCACGATCACGGCCGGCGGCCGGGTCGTCCGCCGGATCCGGCTGGCGTCACAGACGCCCGGCGGGCGCGGAGGCGACGGCCCGTCGTCGCGGCCGAGCATCGATCACGACGGGCGGGTCCTCGCCTTCACGACGCTCGCCGGTGACCTCCTGCCCGGCGCCGACGGCCTCGCTCAGATCGTGCGGGCGGACAACCGCCCGGCCACGCCCCGACTTCGGTGGATCTCGCAGTCGGCCCCCCAGGAGGCGCTCGGCGCCGGGGCGAGCGCCGATCCCAAGATCACCGACGGCGGGGAGTGGGTGTTCTTCGACTCGGTGGCACCCAACCTCGACGGCCCGGCGGCGTCCTCTTGGACGATGGGCATCCGCGAGGTGTACAGGTGGACCAGCCCGACCCTGGTGAGCAGCGCGGACACCAGCTTCGTGGCGGTGCGGAGCCTCGGTCCGGAGCGCCTCCCGGCGCGCACCGGGGCATGGAATCCGGACACCAGCGCCCGCGGGAACTACCTCGCCTTCGAATCCGAGGATCCGGGCCTCGATCCGAGCCTGCCTCGGGTCGCGGAGCCACCGTGGTACGACCCATCTTCGAGCGACCTCCAAAGCTGGTTCAGCCCCTTCGGCCCCCGCCTGCGCATCCTGCCCACCGCTCCCCAGAGCGCCCTGACTCGGGTCCTCCCGGGCGCCTACGGGACTCCGGACGGGACCCCGGGAGAGCCGACGGCCGAACCGCGCCTCCACCAGGTGTACGTCCGCTACCTCGGTCCCGATCGCCACCCCTGGACGCCGGTCCCCGGCGGCGCGGAGGGCGGTCCCCGAGGCAGTCCGGCGCGCAGCCATTACCCTCTGGTGGGCATGGCGACGACAACCCATTCGGTCACCGACATCTGCCGGACGGCCCGGCGCGCGGCCCGCGAGCTCGCCCGGCTCGACACGGCGACCAAGAACGCCGCGCTCGAGGCGATCGCGTCGGCGCTGATCCGGCGCACCCCCGAGATCCTCGAGGCCAACGCCCAGGATCTCGAGGCCGGGGGCCAGGCCGGTCTGACCGGCGCCCTGCTCGATCGCCTGACCCTCGATCCGGCGCGGATCGCCGGGATCGCCGCCGGGGTGCGTCAGATCGCCGGCCTGCCCGACCCGGTCGGGGAGGTGCTCGAGGGCTTTCGCCGGCCCAACGGGCTCGACATCCGCCGGGTCCGGGTGCCGCTCGGGGTGATCGCCGTGGTCTACGAGGCCCGGCCCAACGTGACGATCGACTCGGCCGCCCTGTGCCTGAAGTCGGGCAACGCGATCGTCCTGCGGGGATCGACGACCGCCGCTCACTCCAACGCGATCCTGGCCGCCCTGGCCGCCGAGGCGGCGACCGGGGCCGGGGTCCCCGACGGGGCGATCAGCCTGGTCGCCGGGGGCGGGCGCGAGGAGCTGACCGAGCTCGCCCGCCAGGACGGGCTCGTCGACCTCATCATCCCCCGGGGGGGCGAGGGGCTCAAGGCGGCGCTCAAGGCGGTGGCCACCGTGCCGGTGATCTACGCGGCCTCGGGGAACTGCCACGTCTTCGTCGACGCCTCGGCCGAGCTCGACGCCGCGGTGGCGATCGCCACCAACGCGAAGGTCCAGCGCCCGGGGGTCTGCAACGCGGCCGAGACGCTGCTCGTCCACGCCGACGTCGCCGGGGCCTTCCTCCCGCGGGCCCTGGCCGAGCTCGAGGCCGCCGGGGTCGAGCTGCGGGGCGACGACCGGGTCCGGGAGCTCGCCGGGCCGGTCCGGGTCGCCCCGGCCGAGGCGGCCGACTGGGCGACCGAGTACCTGGCGCTGATCCTCGCCGTCCGGGTCGTCGACTCCATCGAGCAGGCGGTCGAGCACATCGCGGCCTACGGGAGCGGTCACTCCGAGGCGATCCTCACCCGCGACACGGCTTCGGCCCGGCGCTTCCAGCAGGAGGTCGACGCGGCCTGCGTCTACGTCAACGCCTCGACCCGCTTCACCGACGGGGGCGAGTTCGGGATGGGCGCGGAGATCGGCAACTCGACTCAGAAGCTCCATGTCCGGGGCCCGATCGGGATGCGCGAGCTGTGCACGTCCAAGTACCTGGTCGAGGGGGACGGCCACGTTCGTCCGTGACCCCGACGGGCCGCTGAGTGCGGATCGGGATCCTCGGGGGGACGTTCAATCCCCCCCACCGTGGGCACCTGGCCTGCGCCGGGCAGGCTCGAGCGCAGTTGGGGCTCGACGCGATCCTGCTCGTCGTGGCCGCCCGTCCACCCCACAAGGAGGTTCCCGAGGACCCGGGGGTGGCCCACCGCCTGGCCATGTGCCGGCTCGCCGCCGGGACGGCCGACTGGGTGTCGGTCTCGGACGTCGAGGTCGAGCGGGCGGGACCGTCGTACACGATCACTACCCTGCGGGAGATCAATGCGAGACGACCCGGTGACGAGCTGATCCTGATCTTGGGAGGGGACATGGCCTCGAGCCTTCCGACGTGGGAGGAGCCCGAGGCGATCCTCGGGCTCGCGGGGCTCGCCGTGGCCGAGCGCCCCGGGATGAGCCGGGAGTCCGTGCTCGAGCCGCTGGGGACGCTGCCCGGTGGGGACCGGGCGGTGTTCCTCGACATGCCGCGGCTCGGCGTCTCGTCAACGCTCGTCCGGGCCGAGGCCCGGGCCGGGCGGCCGATCCGCCACCTCGTACCCGACCAGGTTGCCGACTACATCGAAGAGCGGAGGCTCTACGCATGAACCCGGACCAGCTCGCCCGCACCATCGCCGGCTACGCCGATGACAAGAAGGCGATCGACATCGTCGCGCTCGACCTGCGCGGGGTGCTCGACTACACCGACTTCTTCGTCATCTGCTCGGGCAACACCGAGCGCCAGACCAAGGCGATCCACGACGGGATCAACTTCGGGATGAAGAAGGACCACGGGATCCTCCCGCGGCGGGTGGAGGGCCTGCGCGAGGCGAGCTGGGTGCTGCTCGACTACCTCGACGTGGTCGTCCACGTCTTCACGCCCGAGGTCCGCGAGTTCTACTGCCTCGAGCGGCTCTGGGGCGAGGTCCCCGCGGTCCGGGTCGGGGCGGCCGCGGCCGGATAAGGCATCTCTTCATCGCGGGCGTCCCGGGGTGACGTAGGCTGCCCGGAGCATGGCGGGCGACGCGGCGATCGAGATCGACGGCCTGCGCAAGTCCTACGGGGCGTTCGAGGCGGTTCGGGGGCTTTCGCTGCGGGTGGAGCGCGGGGAGATCTTCGCCTTCCTCGGGCCCAACGGGGCCGGGAAGACGACGACCGTCGAGATTCTCGAGGGATTCCGCGACCGGGACGCCGGGGAGGTCAGCGTGCTCGGGGTCGACCCGGCCCACGCGGATCGGGCGTGGCGCGCCCAGATCGGGATCGTCCTCCAGGAGGGTCAGGCCCAGCCGGAGCTGACCGTCCGGGAGACGCTCGCCCTCTGGGCCGCCTACTACCCGCGCCCGCGCCCGATCGAGGAGACGATCGGCCTGGCGGGTCTCGAGGAGAAGGCCGACGACCGGGTCGGGCGGCTGTCGGGGGGCCAGCGCCGGCGGCTCGACGTCGGCCTGGCGTTGATCGGGGATCCGGACCTCGTGTTCCTCGACGAGCCGACCACCGGCTTCGACCCGGTCGCCCGGCGCGCGGCCTGGAAGGTGATCGGCGGCCTGCGCGACCTCGGGAAGACCGTCTTCCTGACCACCCACTACCTCGACGAGGCCCAGGAGCTGGCCGACCGGGTGGCCATCGTCAAGGCCGGGGTGATCGTCGTCGAGGGACCGCCGGATTCCCTGGGGTCGGGGACCGCCGAGACGGAGATCCTCTTCGTGCCCCCGGCCGGGGTCGGGCTCGGCGAGCTGCCGGTGACCGAGCCGGCGGAGATCGTCGACGGACGGGCGCGCCTGCGGACGGGAACGCCGACCCGGACCCTGGCTGTGCTCTGCGGGTGGGCGGCCGAGCAGGGGATCGAGCTCGAGCGCCTGGAGGTCTCCCGGCCGTCCCTGGAGGACGTCTACCTCGAGCTCGTCGCCGGGGCCGGGCCGGCCGGGGAGACCTCGACGTGAGCGACTTCCGCCGGGCCCAGGCCCAGCTGTCGGCCGACCTGCGGATCTTCCGCCGCAACCCGGCCGCCCTCTTCTTCACGGCGATCCTCCCGGTCATCTTCCTGTGCATGTTCGTCGGGATCTTCGGCAACGAGAAGCTCAAGGACTACGGGGGGATCCGGTCCTCGACGCTCCAGGTCCCGGCGTTCATCGCCCTGGCCGTGATCTCGGCCTCGTTCGTGGCCCTGGCGATCGGGTTCACCCGGATGCGGGAGACGGGCGTCCTCAAGCGGGTCCGGGCGACCCCGGTTCCCCCGTGGATCGTCTTCTGGGGTCGGATCGGGACGTCGGTGGTGACCGCGGGGGTGATCACGGTGGTGCTGATGGCGATCGGCCGGATCCTGTTCGGCGTCTCGGTGCCGACCCACACGCTCCCCGGACTGCTGAGCGCGCTCGCCGTCGGGGCCGGGACGTTCTGCGCCCTGGGGATCGCCTTCACCCGGCTGATCCCGAGCGAGGACGCGGCACCGGCCATGACCAACGCCGTCGTCCTGCCGCTCTACTTCATCTCCGGGGTGTTCGTGCCCTTCCGGACGCTCCCGGCCGGACTGCGCAGCGTGGCCGAGCTGCTCCCGGCCCAGCCGTTCGTCGACGGCCTCCGGGTCGCCTTCGACCCGCACACCGTCGGGGCGGGGATCGCCGGGGGCGATCTCCTGAAGCTCGGCATCTGGGGGGTGGCCGGACTGATCTTCGCCATGCGCGTCTTCGTCTGGACTCCCCGCCACCAGGCCGGCTGACCGCCGATGCGGAAGGTCATCTACTCGATGGGGGTGTCCTTGGACGGGTTCATCGCCGGTCCGGGGGGGAACATCGACTGGGGGGCGCCCGACGAGGAGCTCCACCGGTTCCACAACGAGCAGACGCGGGAGCTCGGAGCCCACTTCTTGGGCCGGCGGCTCTATGAGGTGATGAGGTACTGGGAGACGGCCGAGGAGAACGCCTCGGCCCGGGAGTACGAGCTCGAGTTCGCCCGGATCTGGAAGCGCCTGCCGAAGATCGTGTTCTCGAAGACCCTCGAGACGGTCGAGGGCAACACCCGCCTGGCCGGGAGCGGCGTGGCCGAAGAGGTCGCCGAGCTTCGTGAGCAGCCCGGGGGGGACCTGGGCGTCGGCGGGGCCGAGCTGGCCTCGGCCTTCGGGAAGCTGGGCCTCATCGACGAATACCGTCTCTTCGTCAGTCCGGTCGTCCTCGGCGCAGGCACGCGCTTCTTCCCACCGCTCGAGGAGCCGATCAACCTGGAGCTGATCGAGACGCGGACGTTCGGGTCCCGGGTCGTCTACCTTCGCTACCGGCGGGCGTGACGGACCGCGGTCGCGGCGATCACCACGAGATCCTGGCACTCCCATCGGAGCTCGGGTCGGAGCTTCGCTTCGACGAGCCAGGCCATGAGGTGGGGAAGGGGGTCGGGAAAGTCGACGCTCGGGTCGTGGGGGGCGGGGTGCGACACCGGTGCCTGGGGCCGGATCACGTCGCCCATGACGAAACGCCCGCCGGGGACCAGGACGGCCCGGATGCGGCGGAAGAGATCCGCCTTGCCGGGGCCGTCGAGATGGTGGACGGCGAGCGCGGAGACGACGAGGTCGAACGGTCCCGGGGGGAGCGGGTCCTCGAGCCGCCGGGTGAGGGCCCGGAGCCGATCCTCGGGCACCGTGGAGACGATCTCGGTCATCGCCCGGCTCTGGTCGATGGCCACGACGGCGGCCCGGGGATGCGCAACCAGGCAGCGCCGCGAGGTCTCGCCCGTCCCGGACCCGAGGTCGAGGATGCGCTCGACGTCGAGGTCGGCCGTGGCAAGGACCACCTGACGCTGGAGCTCGTCGTAGTGGGGGAGGGCGCCGCGCATCAGCTCGAGGTACCGGGTCGGAGCGTCGTGGAACTGGGCCATCAAGCCGATGCTGGGCCGGTCAGAGACGCGTCCGCAGCTCAGCGACGTCGATCCCGGCGATCCGGAGCGCCCGGGGGACGCGGCCGTGCTCGGCGGCGAGGACACCGCCGAGCAGGTGGTGGGCCCCGATGCGCCGGTCGCCGCAGACCTGGGCGGTGGTGACCGCGCGGTGGAGCGCGACCTTGAACGAGGTGGCGAGCTTGGGCTTTCGGGGTCGGCCGGTCGGGGTCGGCGAACCGTAGTCTCCGGGGGCGACGCCGACCGTGGCCAGGCTCCGCTCCTCCTCCCGGGCGAGCGCCCCTTCGATCTCGGCGCGGTCGAGCCCGAGGTGCTCGAGCGACGGGTGGGCGGCGAGGGCGAGGAGCAGATGCTCGGCCTCGATGGTGGCCGAGCCCTCGGCGCGGGCCTCGTCCTCCGATGCGGCGAGGACGGCCGCCCGGGCGTCAGCGGTCAAGCGTTCGAAGGCCATCAGCGATCTCCTGACTCGAGGCCGGCGGCCGAGAGTCGCCGGGCATGCTTCTTGTGGACGGCCTGCCGGGTCACCCCGAGGGCTTCGGCGATCTGGGTCCACGACCATCCGCCGGCCACCGCCCGGGCCACGGTCGCGTCCTCGACGCGGTCGGCCAGGCGTCGGAGGGCACCGACCGCCGCTAGGCCATCGGCGGGATCGTCCTCCAAGCCGGGGGGTGCGGTGGGCATATGTCAACTGTAGTTGACAAGGACTGCGGTTGTCAACCCAGGTTGCGCCTATAGGCGTCGGTTACCCGAGCGGCCCTGGTCAGTCGAGAGACTCCGGGATGAGGGTGAGCCCCGCCGCGGCGGCGGCCGACTGGAGTCGCCGATCCCACGTAGCGAAGCGGAGATCATCTCTGGGAAGCAGGAGGGCGGCCGCGAGGTGCAGCGCGTCGAGGCTCCTCAGCTCGTGCGCGATCGCCAGCGATGCGGCGTCCTCGACCAGCCGCTGATCGACCTCGACGATGCCGAAGGCCGGCCACTCGTCCCGGAGGGCCCTGGCCGCGGACGGCCC
>JAXDHK010000468.1:0-4265 GCA_034664545.1 Solirubrobacteraceae bacterium | reverse complement strand
CGGTCGACTCCCACCGTCAGGCCGGGATGTCGGGCACCCTCACGGTCAACTGATCGCCGCCGGGTCGGCGACCGCCTCGGCCTCCGGGAGTCCCGCGTCCGGTTCGAGCCCGGGCCCCGGTCCGGGGGGAGCCGCCGGTCGGGGACGGTCCTGGTGGCGGACGAGGACCGGAGCGCCGCGCTCGGGGAAGGGGATCTCGACGAGATCGAAGTCCCGGGGGACGACGGTCGCCGGGAAGACCGCCCGGGCCTCGTCGCGGATCTCGGGCCCGGCGTACCGGGAGGAGAGGTGGGTCAGGGCCAGGAGGCGGACCTCGGCGTCCCGGGCGACGCTCGCCGCCTGGCGGGCCGTGCTGTGGCCGGTCTGGCGAGCCCGGTCGGCCTCGTCCTCGCCGAACGTCGCCTCGTGGACGAGGAGATCGGCCTGGTGGGTGACCAGGGCGAGGGTCTCCGACGGGCCGGTGTCGCCCGAGACGACGACCTTCCGTCCCTGGCGGGGCGGACCGATCACCTGATCGGGACGGACGCCGCCGACGACCTCACCCCGCTGGAGGCGCCCGAAGTCCGGGCCCGGTCGGACCCCGAGGCGCGCGGCGAGGTCGGCGTCGAAACGGCCGGGCCGGTCGTCCTCGACGAGGGCGTAGCCGTAGGCGGTTCCCCGGTGGCGGACGGCGAACGGGTGGATCTGGAGCTCGTCGCGGCGGATCGCCTCCCCGGGGCGGAGCTCCTCGATCGTCAGCTCGTAGCCCAGCCGGCCGAAGACCTGGCGGCGCATCGCCTCCATCAGGTCGGTCAGGCCCGGGGGGCCGTAGACGTGGAGCGGCCGGTCGCGATCCCTGAGGTCGAACGACTTGAGCATCCCCGGGAGGCCGAGCCAGTGGTCGGCGTGGAGGTGGGTGATGAAGATGTCGGTCAGGTCGGCGAGTCCGACCGACCGGACGAGCTGGCGCTGGGTGCCCTCACCGCAGTCGATCAGGATCCGCTCGGCCCCCCGGCGGACGAGGAGGGCCGGGAGCCCGCGGCGGGCGCTGGGCACCGACCCGGCGGTCCCGGCGAAGAAGACGGAGAGCTCCATCCCGGCCGAGGGTACCGGGACGCCGGACGGGTTGCCGGGCGCCGGACGGCCCGGGGGTGCCTGGAGCCGCCCGGCCCCGTAAGCTCCCCGTTGGTCCGGCGTTGGCGCCGGCGACCCCAAGCGCCCGTAGCTCAGTGGATAGAGCGCTCGCCTCCGGAGCGAGAGGTCGGCCGTTCGAATCGGCCCGGGCGCGCTCGCCGGCTCAGAGGATCCCGACGATCGCCGCGCAGTCCCAGTTCGCCGCGCCCCGCCCGCCGTCCCAGAGCTTGGCGGCCAGCCGGTCCTGCTCGGACTTCGGGGCGAGGTAGGCGGCCGGGGTGCTGCCCCCGAGGCCGGCCCAGGTGCTCGGGAGGAACTGGTAGTAGCCGGAGGCTCCGGCGCTGTTGGGACCGACGTTCTGGCCGCCCGATTCGCAGGTCACGATCGCCTCGGGGATCGCCCAGTTCCCGTAGGCCCGTCCGGCGCTCGCCGCGAGCTCGGCCTTCAGCTTGGTCAGCGCCCGCTGGAGCGCCCCGGTCCGGGACCGCGTCGCCCGGAGGGCCGCGAGCCGGGCGGCCCGGGCGTCGGCCAGCGCCGCCCTCCGGGACTGGAGCAGCTGGCTGATCGCCGCGACCGCCCGGGCCCGGACGGCCACCCCCGCGGCGATCGACCGGTCGCGCACCTCGAGCGCCGCCAGCTGACGGCCCGCCGCCTCGGAGTGCAGCTTGGCCACGGAGGTCGCCGTGATCACCCGCCGCTGGTGCTGCTTGGCGAAGCGGACGAACTCGAGCCGGTCGAGCAGGTCGGCGAACCCGTGGGCGGCGAGGATGACGCCGATCACGTCGGGGGGATCGGACTCGAAGCTCGCGACGAGCTCCCGGGCGAGGACGATGCGCGCCCGCTCGAGCTGGGCCACGAGCCGGACGAGGTGGGCGTGCTCGACCGCCTGCGACGTGCGCACCCCGGCGAGGGCCGCCTGGTCGCGGCCGAGCTCGGCCTCGACGGCCCCCCGCCGGCCCTCGATCAGCGCCACCTGGCCGTCGAGCTTGCCGATCAGGGCGCCCAGCGCCTGGGCGCTCCCGGCGAGCGCCTGCGCCCGGGACCGCTGACCGTTCAGCGCCGAGCTCAGCTGGCCCACGCTCGGACCGGCCGCCGCGGCCAGGGGAAACGACCCGGCGCCGGCGCCCGCCACGAGGACCAGGCCGACGCACGCCCGGCGGAGGCGAAGCCGCCGCACCGACGTTCTCCTCGACCGGACGGGGCCCACCGGGCCGGATCGTAGCGGCCGCCGGTCCGGGTCAGACCCCGTGCAAGACCACGGTCACCGGCCGAGCTCCCGCTCGAGCAGATCCCGGAGCCCGAACCCGTCCGCCGCCACCGCGTCGGCCTCGCCCAGCGCCTCGACCGGATACGGGCCGGTGGCCACGGCCAAGACCCGCACCCCGTCGGCCCGGGCGCAGGCGATGTCCCGCGGGGTGTCGCCGATCACGATCGTCCGGTCACGGGGGTGGGGCGTCCCGTCGGGTGCCCCGGCCCGGCGCCGGGCGATCGCCGGGAGCAGGCCCCGCTCCTCGGCGTCCGACCCGAACCCGCCCTGCCCGGCCCCGAAGTGGTGGCCGAGCCCGGCCCGGGCGAGCTTCAGCCGGGCGATCGGCTCGTAGTTGCCGGTCACGAGCGACAGGCGCACCCCGGCCAGATCCCCGAGGAGCTCGTCCATCCCGGGGGCGACGTGGTCGGCGAGGCTCGCCGGGCACAGCTGCTCGTACGCGGCGGCGCAGGCCCGGCGGAAGTCCTCGAGGCGCGCGTCGAAGCCGTCGGGATCGCCCCCGGCCCCGACGTAGAGCTCCCGGGCGATCTCGGAATCGGTCCGGCCGGCCGGACTGCGCACCCGCAGGCCGGACACGTCCTCGACCCCGAAGACCTCGCCCAGCCCGGCGTGGATGGCGTCCCGGTGGGCGGTGCTCGCCCCGATCAGGAGCGTCCCGTCGATGTCGAAGAGCAGGAGCGTGGTCACGGGCCGAGCCCGACCACGATCGCCGGGGCTCCCGGGGTCGGGACGAAGCTCAGCCGGAGGGCTCCGGCCGAGCCGGGAACCCGGAAGCCCAGCCGGGTCTCGACCAGCTCGTCCGGGCCGAGCGGGTGCGCCGGGGCGCCCAGGGCCGGCCCGGTTCCGACCGTCGCGTCCGGTGCGTACGAGGCCCCCCGGGAGTCGATCACCCGGTAGGCGAGCACCCGCGGATCGAACCCCGTCGCCCCGAGGTTCCGCACCCGGACGGTGACCGCCACCCACCGGCGGACGGGTCCGGCGTCGGTCCCGACGAAGCCGGTCCAACCCTGCTTGGGATTGACGAACACGGCATAGCGAGCCTGGCCGACGACGAACGGATCCCGCAGGCCGTGGACCGCCGCGGTGGCCGAGGTCGCCGGCGAGGCCGCCGGCGCAACCCCGGAGCTCGTCCCCGGCGGGGCGGCGGCGGGGCTCCCCGGCGTCCCCGGCGGGGTAGCGGCGGGGCTCACCGGCGCGGGACCGGCGCCGGGACTGACCGCCACCGGCGGGGTGGCCGCCGCGCCCGTCCCCGCCGCTCCGAGGCCGGTCCGGGTCCGGGCGACATGACCGCCCCCGCCCCCGAGAAGCGCGACGGCGGCCACGAGGATGATGACCGCCAGGATCGCCGCCGCGGCCAGCCGACCGCGGGGCGCCCCGGCCAGTCGCCGCCCGAGCCCCCGGGCCGACCGGGGGCCGTGGCCCGAGCCGGCCGGACCGGCGCCCGGCGCCCCGGCCAGTCGCCGCCCGAGCCCCCGGGCCGACCGGGGGCCGTGGCCCGAGCCGGCCGGACCGGCGCCCGGCGCCTCGACCCGCCCCCAGTGGGCGAGGGCTCCCCCTCCGGCCGGCGTGCCCACCGGGCGCGGGCTCGGCGAACCGATCGACCCGGGCAGGTCCGGCCGGATCGGCCGGTATCCGCCGGCGCCGTTGGCCGCCGCCGGCCCCGGTCCGTCCAACTCGGCTTCGAGGTGCCACTCGGCGAGGTCGCACCGGGCCGCGATCCCCGCACAGTGCTCGCAATGGTCGAGATGCAGGTCGAGCGCGTCGAGCCCAGCCTTGGAGATCTCGCTCTCGAGCCGCTCGCGCAGGAGGCCCGGTGTCGCGGCGCAGCGCCAGTGGAGGTCCGCGAGCCGCTCGGCCCGAGCCCGGGGGCGCCGGGCGTCGCGCT
>JAXDHK010000467.1:0-4900 GCA_034664545.1 Solirubrobacteraceae bacterium | reverse complement strand
GCGCGGCGGCAAGGCCACACCGCCACCCCCGTGAGCACAGATTCAGCGCGGCCACACGACCCGGCCGGCCGCGACCGCCCACCCTCGGCCCGACGTTCTCAGCTCACGCCGGTTAGGCTCAACCCGGGACGCACGTGCCAGCACCGGTTGGCGTGCGGGACCCGCCCGAGGCTCGGTTTGGAGGAGAGACGTGGGTGTGAGGGGGTTGGGTCTCAGATGCCCAGGGTGTAGCGCGCCAGCAAGAGGTCGCCCGGCCGGTTTCCGGTTTCCGGGTCGGACACCCGTCGGGTGCCCCTGACCATGTCGGCCTACCTCCTCAACCACCTCTCCACCGAGCTCTTCGTCCTCGTCAGCGTCGGCGTGCCCACCCTCATCGCGGTCATCGCCGTGTGCTGCGTGGACCTGACGATTCCCGGCCTGCACGGAGTCGAGATGGACGACACCGTCCGGGACGTCGTTGGCCTCGTCTTCGGCTTGCTCCTGGCGCTCGTCATCGCGAGCATCGTCGCCAAGCACGACCAGGCCGACAGCGCGACGGCGGCCGAGTCGACGGCCACCGCCCAGCTTGCCCGGGCGACGCGCACGTTCCCGATCGGCGTCCAGATCGAGTTCGAGCAGGCCATCGGCCAGTACATCCACGCGGTCGTCGACGACGAGTGGCCGGCGATGACCACGGGCCACACCAGCGTCAAGGCGACGGCGGCGCTCGAGACGATCTACGGCACGCTTCAGAGCTTCCATCCGGTGGGCGAACCCGACATCTCGGTCTACCGCCAGGCTCTCGTGCAGCTCGACCAGATCTCCTCGAGCCGGCGCGAGCGCCTCGACCTGAGCTCGCAGACCCTGCCCGGGCTGCTGCGCCTCCTGCTCATCTTCGGCGCGGTCTCGTTCATCGTCCTCTCCTATCCCACGGCCATCAACGGTCGCCTCAAGAAGATGGCGATCACGGGTGCGATCACCGCGTTCGTCTCCTTCGCCTACCTGTTGACGATCGTGTTCGACTACCCCTTCGCGGGCCCGCTTGCCGTCTCCAACAGCTCGTTCATGGCCGGCGATCTCGCCATCTATGGGGCCAGCCCGACCGCGCGCGTCGTGCCCCCCGCCGATCTCGCGACCATCTCACCAGCCGATGTCGTCGGCGTCTGGACGTCGGCCGCCTTCGGGCCGACCGTGTTCCGGGACGTGCACGGTGAGGTCCTCGGAGCGTTGCGGCTTGCGCGCGGCACCGTCGTGGCCCACATCTCGAGGAACGTGCTGCGGGGCACCTGGTGCGAGGATCCCACGCGTAAGCTGCCCAACAAGATCGGTCAGGTCCAATGGCGGATGACCAAGTCGGGAGGCAGGGATCACCTGGTCGGCGCCTGGCGCTACGGGACGACCGGACCCATGCGGGGGGGATGGGACCTCACCCGGATCGGCGGAAGCGACTTCGAACCTCCGGATGTGACCCCACTGTTCAACCAGCCCTCGGCCTTCTGCCGGCACGTCCGGGCCCCGACGGCCGGGCCGGCCCGAGCGGGGCATCCGGGACCCAGTCGCTGACCCGGCGGCCGAGGATGGCGGCCGCGGGCTCACACGCGCGCGCCCCCGGTTGACCCGAGGAGTCGACCCGCCTTCCGCTCGGGTCGACGATCGATCAGCCCGCTTGCGCCCGCCCGTTCTCGCCACGTTCACCGGACGTCAGCGCCGGTGGCTCGAGCCCGCGGGCGTAGGCCAGGATCAGAGGATGATCCTTGAGCTCCTTGAGTTGGTTCTTGCACCACCAGGAGTAGACGTCGGCGGTGTCGGTCTCCGCCTCGTGGACGAACTCGTCCCACTCGACCCACCCGCAGGCGTCCACCTCGCGCGGGTTGGGCTGCGGCCAGGTCGCGGCCCGGGCGACGTACACCGGGCAGAACTCGTACTCGACGATCCCGCCGAAGGGCGGGGCTTGGTAGAGATGGTCGGGCAGGGCGACCTCGACGGCCCGAGCCTCCATGCCGAGCTCGTAGTCGAGGCGGCGCTCGATCGCGCCGACGAGGCTCTCCCCCGGGGCCGGGTGACCGCAGACGGTGTTGCTCCAGACCCCGGGCCAGACCTTCTTGGCCAGGGCCCGGCGCGTCATCAGGAAGAGGCCGTCGGCGTCGAACACGTAACACGAGAACGCGAGGTGTAGCGGCGTATCGGCGTGGTGGGTCGCCCACTTCTCCGCGCTGCCGATCGCGTGTCCGGCCTCGTCGACGAGCACGACGAGCTCGACCGCCGGACCGTCACGGCGGACGGCCGGGCCCCGGGCGGACCCCAGCTTCCCCTTTGCCTCATCGGTCACGTGAGGTCACCAAGTGAGCGAGGGCGTGGAGCTCGGCGGCGGCGGGCCCGCGGAGACCGGCGGCGTCGAGATGCTCGAGCGAGCGGGTCCGTTGCCGATCGGCCTCGGCGTCGCTCCAGGCGCGCCCGCCCGAGCGCTCGACCAAGCGGCGCGCGCGGTTCACCTGGTCGACCGAGAGCGGATCGGCGCCGCGATACAGTCGCGCCAGCTCGCCCGCCTCCGGAGCCTCGGCGCCGAGCGCGGCCACCACCGGGAGCGACTTCTTGCGCCTCGACAGGTCGGACTTGGCGGCTTTGCCGGTCACCGCCGGCTCACCCCAGATGCCGAGGATGTCATCGACGAGCTGGAAGGCCACGCCGAGCCGCTCGCCGAATGCGCGCACCTGCTCCGTGCGGTCGCGGTCGCCCGACGCGAGCAGCTCCCCCATGGCGCATGCGCAGCCCATCAGCGCACCGGTCTTGGCCCGAGCCATGGTCATGCACTCCTCCAGGCTCACGTCGTCGCGCGCCTCGAACGCGACATCCGCCATCTGGCCGGCGAGGAGGCGCTGCGTGGTCACGCCGAGCATGTGAACCGCTTCCTGCGAGCGCTGGCTCCCGCTGGTCGCGAGCAGGTCGAAGGCCAGCGCCAGGAGCGCGTCGCCGGCGAGGATCGCCGGCCCCACCCCGAACACCGACCAGGCGGTCGGACGGTGGCGACGCACGACGTCCCCGTCCATGACGTCGTCGTGCAGGAGCGAGTGGTTGTGCACGAGCTCGACGGCCACCGCCGCCGGCAGTGCCGGACCCCAGGCGCCGCCCCCGGCTACCGCGGTGAGGAGCGCGAGCGCCGGACGGATCGCCTTGCCGCTCGCACCGCTCGCCGGGTTCCCCTCGGGATCGCACCAACCGAAGTGGTAGTCCGCGACGCGCCGCACTCCGGGCGGCAACGTCCCGACGGCCACACGCAGTGCCGGATCGGTCATGTTGCGGGCCCACGACAGAACCTCCTGACACGACCGCGGGTCAGTCGTCGTGGTTCCCACGGCGTCGGTGACCGCCGTCGCCTAGGCCCTGACCTGGCAGTCCTCGAGGATGCCGAGGGCGTCCGGGACGAGCACGGCAGCCGAGTAGTAGGTGGTGACCAGGTAGTTGATCACGGCCTTCTCGTTGATCCCCATGAAGCGCACCGACAGGCCGGGCTCGTACTCGTCCGGGATTCCCGTCTGGCGCAGCCCGATCACGCCCTCGTTGTCCTCTCCGGTTCGCATGACGATGACCGAGCTGGTGTGGTCCTCGCTGATCGGGATCTTGTTGCACGGAAGCAGCGGGACACCCCGCCAGGACGGCACCGTCGAGTCGTGGAAGGGAACGTTGTCGGGGTAGATCCCCGCCTTGGTGCACTCGCTGGCGAAGGCGGCGATCGTGCGCGGATGCGCGAGCAGGAACTGAGCCCCGCGCCGGCGGGTGATCAGCTCGTCGAAGTCGTCCGGCGTCGGCGGCCCGGTCAGCGTGCGCAGGCGCTGCTTGAGGTCGCAGTTGTGGAGCAGCCCGAACTCGCGGTTGTTGACCAGCTCGTGCTCCTGGCGTTCGCGCATCGCCTCGATCGTGAGCCGCAGCTGATGCTCGGTCTGGTTCATCGGGTCGTTGTAGAGATCAGCGACGCGTGTGTGGATCCGCAGCACGGTCTGCGCCACGCTCAGCTCGTATTCGCGCGGCGAGAGCTCGTAGTCGACGAACGTGCCGGGAAGCGTCGGCTCGCCCCGGTGCCCGGACGCCAGGGTGATCTCAGCCTGGCCGGCCTTGTCCTGCGGCATGGCGGGAAGCACCTTGTAGGCCTCGATGTGCGCCCGCAGGGTCTCGTGCTGGGCGAGGATCCCCTCGAAGACGTCCTGCTTGAGCGTCAGCACCGTGCACCGGGTCACGGCCTTGGCCGTGAAGTCCCAGTAGTCGTCGCTCTCGAGGATCGCCTCGGGCGTGAAGTAGTCCCCGTCGGCCCAGACGGCGAGCAGGGTCTCGTCGCCGTACTTGCCCGTACCGACCTTCTCGACCTTCCCGCGCGCGATCAGGACGATCTGGTCGGCCGAGCCGCCCTTCTCGACGATCACCTCGCCCGGCTCCAACTCTTGCTGGGCGAAGCGCCCCGCGAGGACGTTCAGCACGTCCATGTCGTCGTAGGTGCGCAGGAACGGGATCTCACAGAGCTCCCCCGGGATGACCTGCACCTCGGCCCCGACGTTGGTGAACGTCACCCGCCCGTCGCCGATCTCATAGCTCAGGCGGCGGTTGACGCTGTACGCGCCACCCTTGGCCTCGACCCAGGGCAGCACTCGCAGCAGCCAGCGCGAGGAGATTCCCTGCATCTGCGGCGCCGACTTCGTCGTCGTCGCGAGGTTTCGCGCCGCGGCAGTGCCGAGGCTCAGCTGCGGGCTGTCGCTACCCGGCGGCACAGGATCAATCATGGGTTCTGCCTTCCGCGTTCGCTGGTTGCAAAGAAGTTCTCGTGGCCCTCCGCCCGCGCCCCGGCGCGGGCGGGCGACTTCCTACTGCCTTGTGCGCTGGGGCCTCCCGCTAGTCGACCGGTCCCATCGTCACGTCGGTCTCGCGACCGGGC
>JAXDHK010000466.1:0-14093 GCA_034664545.1 Solirubrobacteraceae bacterium | reverse complement strand
AGGATCTTGGCCCTGACGTCCTTGACGGTGACCTTGAAGGTGATCGGCTTCCCGGCCAGCTCGGCCTTGTGGTACTTCTCGGGGAAGGCGATGTCGAGCGTGCGCTCCTCGCCCGCCCTGGCCCCGACGAGGCCGGATTCGAAGCCGGCGATCATCTGCCCGCTCCCGAGCTCGAGGGTGTGGCCCTCGCCGGACCCCCCGCCGAGGACCTCGCCGTCCATGATGCCCTCGAAGTCGATCACCACGAAGTCGCCGAGCTCGGCCTCCCGGTCGGGGATGTTCTCGAGCCGGGCGTTGCGCTCGCGCATCTCCTCGAGGCGGCGGTCGAGCTCCTCGTCGTCGACGACCGGGGCCCGGCGGGGCACCTCGAGGCCCCGCCACTCGCCGAGCGTCGCCTTCGGCCGCACGCCGATCTCGATCGTGAAGTGGAGGGCCTCGCCGGCGGCGGGGAGGTCGCCGAGCGATATGTCGGGCTGGCCGATCGGGGCGATCCCGGCCTCGCCGATCGCCGTCGTGTACCAGGAGCTGATGCGCTCCTTGACCGTCTCGTCGAGCAGCGTCTCCCGGCCGACCCGGCGGATCACCACGGGCGGGGGGATCTTCCCCCGGCGGAAGCCGGGTACCCGGAGGTCGCGGCCGATGACCCGGGCGGCCTCGGTCAGCGAGCGCTCGATCTCGGCGGGGACGACCTCGGCCTCGACCCGGACGCGGGACTCGGGGAGCTCGGTGACGCTGGTCTTGACGGCGGTCTCGGGCATGGGCGGGGTGAACGATACCTTCCGGGGGTGCGACCCCTGCGTCTGCGTCCCGGCGACCGCGTCCTCGCCTGGCTGGTGACCGGCCCGATCGGGCACCTGGCCGCCGGGCTGATCGACTGGGCGGCGCTCCTGATCGGCCTGGCCCGGGCCCGGGTCCGGGCCCGGAGGTCGGCCCCGGGCTAGTACACGGCGGGCGGCCGGGACCCGGGGTCGGGCCGGGCCGGCCGCCGGGCAGGCGCCCGGTCGAGGCGGCGGCGGGCGGGGACGGCGGTGCTAGGCTGGGCCGGTGGGTCCCGAGTCCCGCCCCCCACCGTCGTGGCCGTAACCCTCTCGCTGCTGCGCACGTTCGTCACCGTCGTGCGGACGGGGTCGGTCACCCGGGCGAGCCAGGAGCTCGTGGTGACCCAGTCGTCGGTCTCGGGCGCCCTGGCGGCCCTGTCCAAGGAGATGGGCGAGCGGCTGGTCGAGCGCGACGGCCGGGGCCTGCGCCCGACGGCGGCCGGCGCGGCGTTCCTCCCCCACGCCGAGCGGGTGCTGGCGACGCTCGAGGACGGGACCGCCGCCGTCCGGGAGGCGGCCGACCCGTCGCGCCGGCGCCTGCGCCTGGTGGCGACGACGACGGCGGCCGAGTTCCTCGTCCCCGGCGTCTGGAGCGCCTTCGGCCAGCGTCATCCCGAGGTCGAGCTGACCGTCGCGGTCGGCAACCGGGGCGACCTGATCGGGGCGCTCGACCGCAGTCAAGCCGACATCGGGATCGGGGGCCGCCCGCTCGACCCGCGGCTGCGAGGCGTGCGGTTCCTCGACAACGAGTTCGTCGTCATCGCCCCCCCGGACGACGCCCGGGCCCGCCGGGGACCGATCCCGGCCGAGGAGCTCGGGGGCGCGACGTGGCTCGTGCGGGAGGCCGGGTCGGGCACCGGAGAGGTCACCGGCGAGTTCTTCGCCACCCGGGGGATCACCCGGCCGAAGACGATCACCATCGGCTCGAACGGGGCGATCAGACGCTGCGTGGCGCTCGGACTCGGCCTGGCCCTCCAACCCCTCCGGGCGGTCGAGCGCGAGCTCGAGGACGGGACCCTCGCCCGGGTGAGCGTGGCCGGGGGGACGCCGGCCCGGGGCTGGTACGCCCTCTACGCCGTCGACTCGCCCCGCCGCGCCGCCTCCGAGGCCTTCCTCGCCTTCGTGCGCCGGGGGGACGCGGCGCGCGCCCTCGGGGAGAGCGGGCCGGCGGCGCCCGCCCTGGCGACCAGCTCGGGATCCTGACGCCCGAGGGCGGTCGGGATCAGACCGGGCGGAAGCTGGCGCTGATCTTGTCGAACAGCATCGCGAACCGCGGGAGGTCGGACGCCCGGGCGGTCTGGAAGACCAGCGTGTACATCCGGCGCCCGTTGAAGAGGACGATGTGCGAGTGGGCGACCCGCTGGTGGCTCAGCGCGTCGAAGAAGCTGTAGATGTAGAGGAAGCCGGGCAGGTTGTGGATCGCCACGAGGCGGGGCCCGGCGATGATCGTCGCGCCCTGGTGGCGGCGGATGACCTGGCCGGTGAGGTCGCGCAGCGTGGCCAGGCGCGGTCCGTCGATCGGTTGGCGCAGCTGCGCCCCGCGGACGAGAAGGGAGACCCCGTCGTGGCTGCTGAGGAGCAGGGAGACGGTCGGGTCACGCGACGGCAGCCGGGTCCAGGCGCGCGGGTAGGTCAGCGAGAAGCCGGCCTTGGGGACGCTGAGGGTGACCGTCGGGAGCGAGGTCGGGAGCGTCGCGGTCGCGGCCGACGGTGCGACCGGAGCCGGCGAGGCCGAGGGTGAAGGTGCGACCGGCCCCGGCGAGGCTGGCGTGGTGGCCCCCGGCGCGGCGACGGAGGGCGCCGGGGTCCTCGCCGCCGGAGTCGAAGCCGACGGCGCCGCGGCAGCAGGGGTCGTCCGGGCCGGTGTCGACCCGGCGCTCGCCGCGCCCCGGCCCGGTCCGGCGAACTTGGCGGCCAGGAAGCCGGCCGCCAGCGCAAAGACGGCGGCGACCCCGATGAACGCGAGTCGCCGCCGGCTGAGCATCAGTGCTGGGTTGGAGACGCTATCCGCCCTTCCCACAGAAGCTCGTCGCGCCCAGGAGGTTGAGGAGCCTGGAGCAGTCGATCGAGTTCGCGTGGCCGTTGATCGAGTTCGGGTTGTTCGGGTCCCGACCGACCAGCGTGTTGATGTTGATGAAGTCGGGGAGGATCTGCGTCCCGTTGGAGACCCCCGACGTGCCCGTTGCCGACAGGATCGAGTCGGCCTTGCCATTGATCGACACGACGGCCGGCTGGATGCCGCCCTGCGCCGTCGAGAGGATCGACTTGACCCGGCTGTTGATCGAGTTGACGCTGGCGCTGATTGACTGGACGTCCTTGCCCGTGGTCTGGAGCTTCGGCGTGATCGACCCGGTCACCAGCGAGTGGATCGAGGTCACCGACTGGTGGATCTGGCCCACCGTCGCGTGGATCGTCGTCACCGTGGCCCCGATGCCGATCACCTTGGTGTTGATCGGCCTGGCCGTCGCGAGGATCGACTTGGCCGTCTTGTTGATGCTCTTCACCAGTGCGTCGGTCTTCCCGAGGCCCGGCGCCAGCGGCGTCGCCGCCCGGAGGATGGACGCCGCGATGACGTTCGTCCGACCGGCCAGCGCGATGTAGCTGGTGTGCTTGTTGATCGGGAGCAGCTGGCTGTTGATGTAGACGACCCGGCGGTCGATCTCCCGGGCGTTGATCAGGGTGCCCGTGAGAAGGAGCACCGCCGTCAACGCCCAGACGATCAGGATCGCCAGTACGACCTGGGGCAGCCCTCGGCTGGTTCTGTTGAATGGAGCCATTGCCTCAGCCCCTCCTACTGCGGGCCGCAGGGCGTCGAGGTCTCCGCGAGTCCGACCAGGTTGGTCAGCGGTCCGACCAGCGGGTTGACCAGCAGCGGCGCGGTGCAGATGCTGTTGAGGTGGCTGTTCGCCGAGGTCAGGCCGCCGTTGATCTGGTTGGCGTTGTTCTCGGTGTCGGTCAGGGCCTTGTTGATCGTGACGACCTTCGGGTTGATCGCGCTCGTGCCGTTAGGCGTTCCCTGGACCTGGGTGAGGACGCTGAGGATGGTCCCGAGGTTGCGGTTGACGGTGACGAGCGTGCTCGACGTCCCGACGAGTGAGGTTCCGATCGCCGTACCGGTTCCGGCGGTGGTGACGAGCGCGTTAGAGACGGCGACCAGCTTGCTGGACGTGTCGACCAGCGAGTTGGACGTGTCGACCAAGGCGGCCGATGTCGGCCCGAGCGACCCGAGCGTGCTCTTGAGCGACGAGTCGACGCTCGTCAGCGAGCCCTTGATGGAGGTCAGGCCCGAGATGATGCTCCCGGCCTGTCCGGGGATCGGCTTGAGCGCCGTGTCGATCTTGGCCAGGTTGCCGTTGATGTCCTGGATGTGGCCGGCCAGCGGCACGACGTGCCCGCCGGTGCTGACCACCGAGGCGCTCGCCTGTCCGAGGTTCCCGTCGATCGACTCGAGTGAGTTCACGATCCCGATCAGGAAGCCGATCACTACGACGACCACCAGCCCGAGGATCGTGATCCACGTGAAGAGCCAACGTGCGATCGTGGTTTCTTGCGCCGTCATCTAGCCTCCCGCTCGCTTGTAGCAGTTCCCCTGAATGTTGTTTTGCCGGTCGAGCATCTACTGCCTGCAGTCCCCGTTGGCCCCGAACTTGCCGAGGAGCTTCTGGTCGATGCATCCCGCGTTGCTCCTGATGCGGTTGGCGTCGCCGAGGATGTTGGTCGAGTCGGTGTCGATCTTGTTGGCCACGTCGACCGTCTGACCGAGCGACCCGTTGATCGCCGTCGCGTCGGTGAGGATCCGCCGGGCCACGCTCAGGATCCCGCCTGCCTTGCCGTTGATCGAGGTCGCCGTCCCGCTGATCGTGCCGGCGCTCCCGATGATGCTGCCGACGGCGGTGTTGATGCTGCCGGCGCTACTGAGGATCTTCGAGGCGGAGCCGTTGATCGTCGTCGCAGTGCCGTTGATCGTCGTGGCGCTGTTCTGGACGGTGATGGCCGCCGAGTTGATTCCCGTCGCTGTTCCGTTGATGGACTTCGCGAGGCCGTCGATGGATGTGGCGAGCCCGACGATCTGACCGACCGCCGGCGCCAGCGGCGTGGCCGTCTTCAGAATCGACGTGGCGATCTTGTTCGTGCGCGTGAGCTGCACGATCGAGTCCGTATTGGCGTTGATCCCGCGTCCTGTCTCGGCAATCGTCGCGGCCTTGACGTCGATCCGCTGCGCGGCGCGCACCGTCTTTGAGAGCAGCACGACGGCGGTGACGAGGATCGCCACGACGACCACAAGGACGACAGTGCTCGTCCGGTTGAATCCGCGCACAGCACCCTCCCAGGGTAAGTAAACAAAGCAATGGAAGCCGAGGTCACGGACGACCGAGCGGGTCCATTGCTGGCCCCGCGCTACGCCTTCGCGACAACGACTACGGGACGATTATCCGATGGTCGGGCCGAATGCAAGGATATTGGGTAATGCCGATGGCGATTGGCAACTCCCAATAGTGGCTTTTTGGACCTGCACCCTACCGGCTTGTGGACGCCCCGGAGACGGTCCGCCCCGGACCCTCGCCGGGCCGGATCCGAGCGCCCGACCGAGCCGGTCGGGACTGCCTCGAAGGCACCCGGACCCGGCCGGCCGGGCGCGGTCCCCCAGCGCGGCCGGGGGACCCGCGCGTCAGTGGATTCGCTCGGCCTTCGTGCGCTGGGAGAGCCGACCGCCGTCGCGGCCGTAGCGGACGGCGACGAGCTCGGCCATGATCGACAGGGCGACCTCCTCGTTGCTGAGCGCCCCGATGTCGAGGCCGACCGGAGCGCTGATCCGGGACAGCTCGTCCTCGTCGACCCCGGCGGCCAGGAGGCGCTCCCGGCGCTCGGCCTGGGCGCGCTTGGAGCCCATCGCCCCGATGTAGGGCGGGTCGGCCTCGAGCGCCATGACCAGGACCTCGTCGTCGATCTTCGGATCGTGGGTCAGGACGGCGAGGTAGGTGGCCCGATCGATCGGGCCGAGCCGGTCGACCGCCGCCCGCGGCCAGGCGGCGACCACGTCGACGGCGTGGGGGAAGCGCTCGCGCGTGGCGAACTGGGCCCGGGGGTCGATCACGAACGGCCGCCAGCCGGTCAGCCGCCCGAAGTGCGAGAGGTGGTTGGCGTACTCGACGGCCCCGAAGATCAGGAGCCTCGGGTCGGGGGCGGTGACGTCGACGAAGAGGTCTTCGCGCAGCTCGGAGCGCTCGGCCCACATCAGCTCCTCGGCATGCTCGACCGCCTGGGCGTCGAGCTCGGGGTCGCCGAGCGTCCCCTCGCGGTCGCCGTCGGCCCGGACGAGGATCCGGGCGCCGGTGTGCGGCCCGCGGACCGCCGTCACCAGCGCCGCCCGACCGTCCGCCTTGGCGATCTCGGCAAACGAACCCTGGGCGCTCATGGCTCGTAGCGCTCGACCCAGACGTCGATCTCCCCACCGCACGGGAGGCCGACGTCCCAGGCCTCGTTGTCGGCGATGCCGTAGTGGAGGAGCTGGGGCTCCCCGCCCGAGAGGACGCCGTCGGCGACCTCGACGACGGCGCCCTCGACGCAGCCGCCGGACACCGCGCCGTAGACCTCACCCCGATCGTTGATCGCCATCTTCGATCCGACCGGCCGGGGGGCCGAGCGCTTGATCCCGACGATCGTGGCCAGGGCGACCTGATCACCTCGCTCGATCCAGGCGTCGACTTGCTCGATAACGTCCTTCATCCGGTTCGCTCCTTCCGGGGGCAATGCGTTCAGAGAGCCTGCGTACTCCGAGCCTAGTACGCGCGGGCCGGGTCCCGTAGATCACCGCCCGACCGCCCCGGGCAGACCACCCGCCGGACCGCTCCGAGCCACCCGGGGCCGCCGGGGCACGGGCTCGGCGCGGGGATCGGGACGGCACGGCTCCGGGCCGCGCGAATAGACTCCGGGCCATGTCAATCCAACCAGGCACCCACAAGCTAGGACCCAGCAACGCAACGCTTCGCATCAAGACCGGGCGCACCGGCGCCGCGGCCAAGGCCGGTCACAACCTCGTCATCGAGGTCACCTCCTGGGAGGCGACGATCGTCGCCGGCGAGGATCCCGGCCAGACGACCATGGAGCTCACCGCCGACGGCGGGTCGCTGCGCATCCGGGAAGGCTCGGGCGGGGCGAAGGCCCTCAGCGACGACGACAAGAAGGACATCGAGAAGTCGATCGACAAGGACGTCCTTAAGAAGAAGACGGTCGAGTTCAAGTCGACCGGAGTCACCGCCGGCGACGACGGCCAGCTCAACGTCACCGGGGATCTGACGCTCGTCGGCAACACGAGCCCGGTCGACTTCGCCCTCTCCGTCGACGGCGCCGGCGCGCTCACCGGGGCGTGCACGGTCACGCAGACCAACCACAAGATCAAGCCCTACTCGGCGCTCTTCGGGGCGCTGAAGGTCGTGGACGAGGTCGAGGTCGAGATCGACGCGACCGTCCCGACCAAGTGACGCCGGCCGCCTGATGGCCGAGGCCGCCACGGGCGCCAGGACCTCGAACGACCAGCCGGCCGCCGGGCACCAGCGCCCGGACGGCCTGCTGTCGATCGACGAGGCCCAGGCCGTGATCGCCTCGCACGTCACGGCGCTCGGGGTCGAGCCCGTCGACCTCGGCGAGGCCCACGGCCGCTTCGTGGCCGAGGCCGTCGACGCGGTGATCGACCTCCCGCCCTTCCCGAGCTCGGCGATGGACGGGTACGCCGTCCGGGCCGGGGACACGCCGGGCCGCCTCCGGGTGGTCGGCGAGTCGGCGGCCGGATCGCCGTTCGAAGGGGAGCTCGCCGCCGGGGAGGCCGTGGTCATCTCGACCGGGGCCGTCGTCCCGGCGTCGGCCGACGGGATCGTCCCGGTCGAGCGGACGAGCCGCGACGGGGACGCCGTCGAGATCGGCGGCGTGGCCGCGCCCGGGGGCTTCATCCGCCTGCCGGGGAGCGACATCGAGCGGGGGTCGCGGATCCTGGCCGCCGGGACCCGCCTCGGACCCGCGCAGATCGGGGCGGTCGCCGCGGCGGGCCTCGCGACCCTCTCCTGCCACCGGCGCCCCCGGGTCGCCGTCCTCGCCACCGGGACCGAGCTTCGCCCGCCCGGCCAGCCGCTCGAGCTCGGGGAGATCTACGACGCGAACGGGCCGATGCTGGCGGCGGCGCTCCGGAGCACCGGCGCCGAGGTGACGCGGATCCCGACCGTCGGCGATGACGAGGACGCCCACCGGGAGGCGCTGGCCGAGGCCCTCGAGCACGACGTCGTGATCAGCTCGGGCGGGGTCTCGATGGGGACCCACGATCTCGTCCGGAGCGTCGGCAGCGAGCTCGGGATCCGCGAGGTCTTCTGGAAGGTGGCCCTACGCCCGGGCAAGCCCCTGGCCTTCGGGGTCCGGGGGACGACGCTCGTCTTCGGGCTCCCGGGCAACCCGGTCTCGACGCTGGTGTGCTTCGAGCTCTTCGTCCGCCCGGCCCTCTTCGGCCTCCAGGGCGCCCGGGACGCCCGCCCGGCCTACAGCGCCGGTCGCCTGGGCGAGGCGGTCACCCGCAACCCGGAGCGCGACGACCTGATCCGGGTGCGCGTGAGCATCACGCCCGAGCGCACCCCGGTGCTCTTCCCCCTGGCCGGGCAGCAGTCCCACCAGATCAGCGTGACCGCCCAGGCCGACGCCCTGGCGTGGATCCCGCTGGGGACGGGCGAGCTGGCCGCCGGGACCGACGTCGCCTACCTCCCCCTCCAGCGCTCCTAGCAGACCCCGACCGCCGGCTCGCCGGCGACCCCGGGGCGCCCGACAGCGGCATCGATCCTCACCGCCGCCGGATGCCGGGGCCTCGGCGTCCGCCGCGAGCCGCGCCGCCGTGACGGCGGCGCCTGCGGCCCGGCCTAGCTCTTGGCCAGGTTGTCGGCGAAGCCCTGGATCAGAGCCTCGGTTACGGGGCGGATCATGCCCTCGCCCATCTGGGCGGCCTTGCCGGTGACCTCGACCGAGGACGTGAGCGTCCCGTTCGTGCTGCTGCCGCTGCCGGTGAGCTGAACCTGGACGGTCGCCTTGGCGTTGCCCTGACCGCCCTTCTCGCGGGCCTGGGCGACCATCGTCGCCGAGTGGGACGCGTCGTTCTGCGAGGTGATCTCGGCCGGCCCGGTGTACTGCATGGTCATCGAGCCGAGACGCATCTTGATCTGGGCGGTCGCCTTCTTGCCGGCGCCGTCCACCACGCTCGCGTCGGGGACGAGCGGAATGACCTGGTCGAGGTTGGTCACGGTCTGCCAGACCTGGTCAATCGGCTTGGGCACCGAGAACGAGTGGTTGAAATCCATGGGCGGTATCTCCTTGCGTGGGGGTCACGACGTCGGCGGCAGAACATCTCGGCGACCTCGTACGAGGGCCTCGATGCGGCTCTGGCCGGCCAACGGCGCGCCGTAGTGTGCCAGAGCGCCGCCGATCGCGCCGGGACGTCCGCGGCCACCCCTTGGCCTACCCCGGTCGGGCCGTCCCCATCCCTAGAATCCAGGGCAATGGCCAATATCCTGATCGACCGGGTCGACGGCCTGCGCGCCGAAGACGTCATGCACGCCCAGACGAGCGCGCTCGGACCGAGGACGACGGTCGGGGAGGCGCGCGCCTACTTCGCCGCGAGCACGAGCCGGCGCCTGGCCGTGCTGACCGACGCCGGGCGCTACCTCGGCGGCCTCACCCGGTCGGACCTGCCGGCCGAGGGCGACGAGGACCGCCCGGTGCTCGAGACGCTCGATCCCCGACCGACCGTCGGGCCGGGCGTCCCGGCCGCGACGGCCCGGGACCTGGCCCTGGCCTGCGAAGCCCGCCGGGTGCCGGTGGTCGGCGAGGACGGCCGGTACCTGGGAATCGTCTCGGTCAACCGGACCGGTGAGTGGTTCTGCGGGACGGGCTGAGCCCGTCGTAGACGCTCCGACCGGACCTCCACCGCTCAGATGGTGAAGGTCCGGCGAATGCGGGCGCGCGTCTAGTTGGTGTAGACGCTCTGGGCGTCGAGGCCGCCTTCGACCCCGGGGGGCAGCGCGCCGCTTCCGTGCGCGTAGAGGGCGATGTCCTCGAGCGTCTTCGCCTGCTTGGCGTCGCGGCCGTTGACCCAGGCGCCGTTGTCCCAGCGCAGGCTCTGCGGCGCGGCGCCGAGTGCCATGCCGGCGAGCAGCTGGCCCTTCTCCTTGATCTTGGCGCAGGCGTTGCGGACCGCCTGGCCCGTGCCCTGGGACGGGCTCGTGTTGAAGCCGTGGCCCTCGCCGAAGCGATCGGCGTCGGCCGGGACGACCTTGATGTCCAGCGCCGGGACGCCGAGCTCGTCGGAGACGATCTGGGCGTACTGCGCCTCCTGGCCGTCCGAATCGGTCGTCAGGCTGAGGACCCCTTTGCCCGTCGGATGAATCCGAATGAATACCGCTCGGTAAGCCTCATTAGCCAAGGCGAGATCCCCTCCACTCGAATGGTGCCGTTACCTGCACAGTCGCTCTCCTTCCAAGAGTCTACGAGCGGCCACGAGATGGCCGCCGGACAGCGCGGGCAGTATGACAGCTCTCCGGCTGCCACGCCCGCGGAATGCGCTACTCAGCGGGCGTTCCATCGCCCTCTCCACCGTCGGCCTCCACCTTCTGGCGCGCGAGGTGGGTGGTGCCCGCGTTGTGCTCCTCGAGGTCGCAGAAGTGCGGCTGCGGCCCCCCGAGCTCGTGGGGCGCGACCGCCGGCCGGTCGCACCCCGGATAGATACACGTCTTGACCTCGGTCTCGGTCATCTCGTACTCCTCGTTGCCGTCATTTTGGCTCGGGCCCGGAGGCGTGCGGCGCTCCCGGCCCAAGGCCCTAACGTAGCAATACGCCGGCCGGCCCCCGGCGGATGCGCCGGGCCGGGCGACTCCGGACGCCGAGGGGTCATCCCCAGGCGCATTCGGCCCCCGGACCCGTCTCGCAATGGTCGTGCCCGCACTCGCAGGCATGGGCCGGGTCGACCGGCTCGCCGGCGTGGGAGGCGCAGTGATCCGAGCAGAACCCGTCCTCCCGGGCGTCGCAGCGGCACCCGCGGTGGGCGCACATCTCAAGCACTTCCATGTCGGCCTCCGTTCGCTCTCAAGCCCCGGCTAGGTCTTCTCACGACGATCCTCCCAGCCGGCGGTCGTCTGACCCCGGCGCGGGGCCCCGCGGCGATGGCCGCTCGGCATGGCGACCGAGCTCCCCTGGACGGGAATGGCGCTCCCCCAGGGCTCCTCCTCCTGGTCGGCGACCGGCTCCGGGACCTGGGGCTTCCAGGCGGGCGGGCCGTCCCCGGTCCACAGGGGGGCGCGGATCGCCTCGGCGACCTGTTCGAGGGCCTCGAGGCTGTGGCCGCTGACCAGCGCGTCGCAGTGGGGCAGCGCGGCCAGCATCCCCCCGGCCTGGGGTGAGAAGCCGGCGGCGCTGACCCGGGGGTTGACCCAGACGATGCGATAGGTCAGGCGGGCCAGGCGCTCCATCTCCCGGGCGACGAGGTCGGGGTCCCCGCGCTCCCACCCGTCGGAGAGGATGACGACGACGGCGCCCCGGGCCATCCCCCGACGGCCGTGGCGGTCGTTGAAGGTCTGGAGGGCGTCGCCGATCCGGGTGCCGCTCGACCAGTCGGGGGCGGCCGCGGCGGCCCGCTGGATCGCCCGGTCGGGGTTGCGCCCGGTCAGGGCCCGGGTCAGCCGGGTCAGGCGGGTGGCGAAGACGAAGGCCTCGGCGTTCGGCCCGCTGATGCCGGCGGCGGTCAGGAACTGAAGGTACGCGCGTGTGTAAGGCTCCATCGAGCCGGAGATGTCGCAGAGGAGGACCAGGCGCCGGCGGACGACCCGGCGGTGGCGGCGCTTGAGCTTGATCGGGTCGCCCCCGGTCCGGAGGCTGGCCCGGAGGGTCCGGCGCATGTCCATGTGCTCGCCGTGGCGGCCCTTCTTGGTCCGCCGGGTCCGGCGGACCGGGGTGGCCAGCTCGAGCCGGGTCATCAGCCGGTAGAGCTGGGCCAGCTCGTGGGGAGCCAGGAGGTCGAAGCTCTTCTTGCCGAGGAGCTCCTCCTCGCTGGCCATGGCCAGGGGGATCTCGATCTCGTCGCCGTCCTCGTCCCCGTCGCCCTCGTCCTCGCCCGGCGGCGGCGAGGAGGAGACCTCCATCGTGCGGGGGTCCTGCTCCCTGGGGTTCTCGGTCTCCTTCGACTTGTGGTCGGCCTTCTCCCGCTCGTCGGCCGGGCTGTCGATCGGAACGGTCTCGTCGGCCTCGAAGTCGCTGGGCATCTCCTTGGCCCCGAAGATCGAGAACCAGACCCGGTCGAAGATCGGGACCTGGAGCTGACCGGTGACGAAGATCGCCCGGGCCGTCCAGTACAGCCTCCGGCGGCCCTCGGGCTTCATCAGGGCGAGCGCCTCGGCGAAGTGGGACGCCCGCTCGGGGGTGACCGGGAGCCCGGCCTCGTGAAGCTGCTGGCTGAGCGCCCCGACGAGGGCCGGGAGGTCGAGGTGAATCGTCTCGACCCGGAACACCCCGTCGTCCACCGGCCGGTCGTCGACCTGCCCGTCGGTCACCGCTCCCTCAGTCACTCCGATCCCCCACGAGCGCTTCGAGGCCGCCCGCGCGGATCACCTCCTGGTCCTCGCTGTACTTGAGCACCGACCCGAGCGTCCGGTCGATCGCCTCGGGGTCGAGCGTGTCCACCCCGAGCAGGTCGAGGGCGGCCAGCCAGTCGATCGCCTCGGCCACCCCGGGCGGCTTCTGGATGTCGCTCTTGCGCATGCGCGAGACGGCGTCGGCGACCTGGACGGCCAGGGTCGCCGAGGCGCCCTTGACCCGCCGGCGGACGATGTCGACCTCGCGCTCGGGGCTCGGGTAGTCGATCCACTGGTAGAGGCAGCGGCGCTTGACCGCGTCGTGGAGGTCGCGGGTCCGGTTCGAGGTGAGGATGATGACCGGGGGATGGGTCGCCCGGATCGTCCCGATCTCGGGGATGGTGACCGTGGCCTCGGCGAGGAGCTCGAGCAGGAACGCCTCGAAGTCGTCGTCGGCCCGGTCGATCTCGTCGATCAGGAGGACGGCGGGCCGGGGACCCGGATGCTCGAGCGCCCGGAGGAGCGGCCGGCGGATCAGGTAGTCGGGCCCGAACAGCTCCTCCTCGCCGAGCTTCTCGCCGCTCGAGTCGGCGATCCGGATGCTGAGGAGCTGGCGGGGGTAGTTCCATTCGTAGAGCGCCTCGGCCGCGTCGATGCCCTCGTAGCACTGGAGGCGGATCAGGGGGGTGTCGAGCACGGCGGCGAGCGCCTTGGCCGCCTCGGTCTTGCCCACCCCGGCCTCGCCCTCGAGGAGGAGCGGCTGGGGGAGGCGGACGCTGAGGAAGATCGACGTGGCCAGGGCCTCGTCGACCAGGTAGTCGACCTCGGCCATCCGCCGGGACAGCTCGGCGACGTCGGGTACGAGCTCGCGGACCTCGTCCGCCGCCTCGCCGGTGACCTGGAGGCGGCTCATGCCCGTGCCCCGGCGAATCCCGCCGCGGCCAGGACCGCCTCGTAGTCCTCGGGCGTGTCGACGTCGAGGGGGACCGGGCCCGGGATCCGGACCTCGACGACCTCGGCGGCCCGCTGGTCGAGCAGCCGCCAGACGCCCTTGTCGCCGTGGAGCTCGGCGAGCTCACCGAACACGCTCCGGTCGAAGGCGAGGGGATGCCCGCGCCCGTCGTCGTAGCGGCAGACCGCAAGGGGGGCGTCGCCCCGGCCGGCGAGGAGCGCCGCCACGGTCTCCGGCGTGACCCCGGGCATGTCGCCGAGCATGAGCACGAGGACCTGGCACCGGGGGTCGATGGCATCGAGGGCGGCGGCGATCGAGGACGAGCAGCCCTTGCCAAAAGCGTAGTTGACGACGACCTCGACCCCGGTCAGATCGACCTTGGTCTGGACCTCGTCGGCCGCCCCGCCGATGGGGACGACGATCTGGTCGAAGCCGGAGGCCCGGGCGGTCGAGACGGTGTGGTCGAGGAGGGTCATCTCGCCGTATGGTAGAAGCTGCTTCGGGCGCCCGAGGCGACTTGAGCCGCCGGCGCCGAGCACGAGCCCGGTGACGAACGTCTCAGTTTGCGGCTGCGGCATGTAGGTGCTCCTTCTCGAATTTCGTCTTGCACCCGTCGCAGCAGAAGTAGACGGTCTCCCCGTCGTGCCGGGTCCGGGGGGTGTCGTCGTCGACGACGACGGTCATCCCGCAGATCGGGTCGACGGCCGTGGTCGGCGCTCCGTCCGACTCCGA
>JAXDHK010000465.1:0-4163 GCA_034664545.1 Solirubrobacteraceae bacterium | reverse complement strand
GCCCGGTCGTGTCGACGTCGAGCCGGCCGACCGGATAGAGGCGGATGGCGCCGACGCCGAGGAGCTCGACGACCGTCGTGCGTCCGTGGGTGTCGTTGGCGGTCGAGACGACGCCGGCCGGCTTGTGAAGCTCGTAGACGGCGTGGGGCTCCGGACCGCCGAGTGCCTGCCCGTCGACGGCGATCGTCTCGTAGCCGCCGACGTCCCGGGCCGGGTCGAGGGCGGGCTCGCCGTCGACGGTGACCCGGCCCTCGCGGACGATCACCTCGGCGGCCCGCCGGGAGGCGACGCCGGCGTGGGCGAGGTACTTGCCGAGACGCACCCCTGCAACCATAGGCCCGTGGATCTGCAATTGCTGGAGCGCAGCCTCGAGGAGCTCGGCGAGCCGGCCTACCGGGCCGGACAGGTGTGGAGCTGGGCGGCGCGGGGGGCGTCGGGCTACCCGGCGATGACCAACCTTCCGGCCCCCCTGCGGGCCGAGCTCGAGGAGCGCGTCCCGTTCTCGAGCCTGACCGTGACCGCCGAGGCCCACTCCGAGGACGGGACGGTCAAGGCGCTCATGCACACGGGTGACGGTCGGCCGGTCGAGGCGGTGCTGATGCGCTTCCGGGACGGCCGGCGGTCGCTGTGCGTGTCCTCCCAGTCGGGCTGCCCGCTGACCTGCACGTTCTGCGCGACCGGGCGGATGCGCTTCGGGCGCAACCTGACGGCGTCCGAGATCCTCGACCAGGCCCTCCACTTCCGCCGGGTCGAGGCGGTCGACCACCTCGTGTTCATGGGCATGGGCGAGCCGGGGCTGAACATCGAGGCGGTGCTCGGGGCGTGCGCCCGGCTCCCGGACCTGGGGATCACCAACCGGCGGACGACGATCTCGACGGTGGGCTGGATCCCGGCGATCGAGCGGATCACCGAGTCGGGCCTCCCGGTGCGCCTGGCCCTCTCGCTGCACGCCCCCGACGACGCGCTGCGGTCGGAGCTGATGCCGGTCAACGACCGCTATCCCCTGGCCGACGTCCTGGGCGCCTGCCGGGCCCACTTCGAGCGGACGCGCCGGCGGGTGTTCGTCGAGTACGTGATGCTCGCCGGGGTCAACGACCGCTACGAGCAGTCCCTCGCCCTGGGCCGCCTCCTGGCCGGCCGGGCGTTCAAGGTCAACCTGATCCCCTACAACCCGACCGACTCCCCCTACGAGGGTTCGAGTCGAGCGGCGATCGACGCCTTCCGCGGGGGGCTCGAGCGGGCGGGGATCCCGGTCACCGTGCGCCTGACCCGCGGCCGTGACATCGCCGCGGCGTGCGGTCAGCTGGCGGCCACGGCGGCGTAGTGGCGCCCGGGGGGATCGAGCTCGACTTCTCGGGGCCGTTCTCGCTCCGAGCGGCGGCCGGGTTCGGGTTCGGGCCGAACGTGGGTCGGCAGGCACCATCCCTGCGCCTCGCCTTTCCGGTCGACGGGGAATCCGAGGACGGGTACGCGGGGGTCGTGCTCCACCAGGAGGCCGACGACGCCCCGGTCCGGGCCGAGATCGACCTCGGGCACCCGGACACGGATCCCGAGATCGTCGTCCGCCAGGTCAGGCGGATCCTCTCCCTCGACCACGACGGCCTCGGCTTCGCCGCCGTCGGGGACCGCGACCCGGTGCTCGGGCGCCTCCAGCGGGCGCATCCGGGTCAGCGCCCGGTGCTCTTCCCCTCCCCCTACGAGGCGGCGGCCTGGTCGGTGATCTCGGCCCGGCGCCGGTCTGCCCAGGCCGCGGAGACGCGGAAGGCGATCGCCCGGGAGCTCGGGCGGACGTTCGCCCTGGCCGGTGAGGAGCTGGCCGCGTTCCCCCAGCCGGACCGGCTGCTCGGGGTCGAGCCGGGGCCGGGGCTGCCGCCCGAGAAGGTCGAGCGCCTGCGCGGGATCGCCCGGGCGGCTCTGGCCGGCGAGCTCGACGCCGGTGTCCTGGCCGAGCTCGGGCCGGAGCGCGCCCTCGCCCAGCTCCAGCTCCTCCGGGGGATCGGGCCGTTCTACGCCGGCCTGATCGTCCTGCGGGCGGTCGGGTTCGCCGACGCCATGCTGAGCGCACCCGAGCCGAAGGGACTGACGCACCTCGCGCGCTACTACGACCTCGGGCCCGACCCCGACCCGGCCGCGGTCGCCGCGATCACCGATGGGTGGCGCCCGTTCCGGACGTGGGCGCTCGTCCTCGTCCGGCTCGCCGGCGACCGGGGGACGGCCTAGCCGGCGGAGGCGCCGGCGTCACCGGCGCCTCCGCGATCAGGCGGCTCCCTCAGCGGCGGGCGGATCCGACCGGAACGGGACTCCCGACGGCGGGCGTCCTGATCGTGATCACCGACGTGAGCTGTCCGCGGGCCGCCCCGCCCGGGAACACGGTGCTGTGGACGTTGGTGTAGTAGGCGCTCGGGTTGTCGATGATCGCCTGGACGAGCGCCCGGTCGGCAATGGTGCATCCGGCGGTGAACCCGCCGACCGGTGCCCGGAAGGGAATGACGACCGGCCCGGCGGTACCGGCGGGCGCCCGGTGGATGTGAGCGGCGGTGAGGGTGCCCGAGAAGTGGGAGACGTGGATGGTGTAGCAGACCCGACCGGTCCTCGAGTCGAGGATGATCTGCGAGGTTCCGGTGGCGTTCGGGTCACCGGGACCGGGAACCTCGGCGGCGCCTGACATCGTCGAGCGGAGGATGGCGACGTCGGCCAGGGCGGGAGCGGCGAGGCAGGCCGAGGCGGCCCCGACGGCGACGGTCAGGGCGAGGATGCGGCGCAGTGGTGACATGTGTTGCTCCCGGGTTGGGGCGGGGGTATCCAAAATGCGATCCTAACCCGGACGCGTCCGAGAGTGCAGAAAACGTCGGCTCAGGCCGGCGGCCTGGGCGCCCCGGCGGTCCGGGCCTCGCCGGCCCGGAGCAGCCGGTCGCGGAGGGTGGACTCCTCCTCGGGGGTGGGATCCCAGTGGGCGACGTCGGGGAGCTCGGCGGTCGACTGGAGGCCGAAGAGCTTGAGGAACAGGGTCGTCGTCCGGTAGAGGACGGCGCCGAACTGCGAGCGACCGCTCTCCTCGATCAGCCCCCGGTCGAGCAGGGTCGCCACCGGGGAGTCGGCATCGACCCCGCGGATGCGGGCGATCTCCGGGCGGGAGGCCGGCTGGAGGTAGGCGACGATCGAGAGCGTCTCGAGCTGGGCTGGGGTCAGGGCGGCGAGCCGGGGCTTGGCCAGGAGGCGGCGGGCGGCGGGCTCGGCGAGGGGGTCGCTGGCCAGGGTCAGGCCCCCGGCCACCTCGCGCAGGACGAGCCCGCGCCGGCCCGGGGCGTAGGCGTCGGCCAGGGCGGCGACCGCCTCCTCGACGGCCTCGACCGGCTCCTCGGAGGCATCGGCCAGCTCCCCGAGGGACACGGGCTCGCTCGAGAGGAAGAGGAGGGCCTCGACGACGCGGGCGAGGTCGTCCATCAGCCGGAGTGGGCCGCGGCGGGCGCCGGGAGCGGGGCGGCGGGTCCGGGTCCGGGCGGGCGGATGGTGATCGCTCCGAACGGCTCGCCCTGGGTCCAGGTCGCCTCGCCCTGCTTGTAGAGCTCGAGGAGGGCGTAGAGGGTGACGGCCACGGTCATCCGATCGGCCCCGTCGACCGCCGCCTCGAAGTCGAGCGAGGCGACCTCCCGGAGGAGCGCCCGGAGGTGGCCGATCCGGTCGGCGAGGCTCACCCGGGGGTTCCCGAGGTGGCGGAGATCGACCGTGGCGGGCACGGCCAGGAGTCCGCCGAGGGCCCGGCCGAGGGACGCCGGGTTCCAGATCCGGCCGGTGGCCTCCTCGAGCGAGCGCCGGCGGAGGTGGGCGGGGAGGGGCGCCTGGCGGTAGCGGACCTCGGGCTGGTCGGCGAGGACGTCCTCGAGATAGGCGGCGGCCCCCCGGTAGCGGCGGGCCTCGAGCATCCGGGCGAGGAGCTCCACGGCCGCCTCGCCGGGCTCGAATTCGAGCAGCTCCTCCTCCTCCTCGCCCGGGAGCATCAGCCGGGACTTGAGCTCGAGGAGGGCGGCGACGAGGACGATGAACTCGGTCGCGGCCTCGAGGCGACGCTCGCCGCGGGCGCCGACCGAGCCCGGGAGATCGCCGCCGCCACCGTCGCCGACGTCCGGGCGGCGATGGGCGTCGGGCCGCCCCGGTAGCGTTGA
>JAXDHK010000464.1:0-2750 GCA_034664545.1 Solirubrobacteraceae bacterium | reverse complement strand
CGGCCTCGGCGGCCTCGCGCTTGGCCTCGAACGAGCCGCATTGCTCGCAGCTGTAGTCATAGAGCGGCATTGGGCGACTCCTCAGGTCGGGGGACGACGGATCCGCTGCCCAGGGTAGCCGACGCCGCGCGAAGGCCGGACGCCAGGCGCCGGCCGCGCGAGTCCTCGTCGTCCCGGCGGCCGGGGCAGGGCGGGGCGTCGAGGATCGACAGCCGGGCGTCGAAGCCGGTCACGGTGGAGGTCGAGCTCTCCCCGGACGGCGACCACAACGGCCCGTCCGCACCGGCGGCGTTGGACTCCGACTCTCCGGCGCCGTTCCACCGGAGAGGCGGACCGCGGACGGTGTCCTCGTGCGTGATCGGCTCCTCGTCGATCCCCATCCGTCGACCGCATCGATCGACCGGACACGCTAATGGGCGCCCGGGCGGGCGTGAGATCATCGGCGGGTGCGGGCGATCCAGGTCAGGGGACCCGGCTTGATCGAGGCGGTCGAGCTCCCCGACCCGGCCCCGGGACCGGATGAGGTGCTCGTCCGGGTCGATGCCTGCGGAGTCTGCCGGACGGACCTCCATCTCCTGGACGGCGAGGTCGCGATCCCCCGGCCACCAGTCGTGCTCGGCCACCAGATCGTCGGGACCATCGTTGAATCGCCCGGCCGGGCGAGCGACGGACTCGGGGTCGGCGCCCGGGTCGGGATCCCCTGGCTCGGCTGGACGTGCGGCCGGTGCCGGTACTGCCGGACCGGACGGGAGAACCTCTGCGACCCGGCCCGGTTCACCGGCCGGGACATCGACGGGGGCTTCGCCGAGCTGACGGTCGCCGACCCCCGGTACTGCTTCCCGCTGCCCGACGGGTACTCCGACGCGGCGGCGGCGCCGCTCCTGTGCGCCGGGCTGATCGGCTACCGAGCGCTCCGCCTGGCGGGCGACGCCGAGCGGATCGGGCTCTACGGCTTCGGGGCGGCGGCCCACATCGTCGCCCAGGTCGCCCGCTTCGAGGGACGGCGGGTGTTCGCCTTCACCCGGCCCGGGGACGCGCGGACGCAGGCGTTCGCCCGATCGGTGGGCGCCGACTGGGCGGGCGGGTCGCTCGACCGGCCGCCGGAGGAGCTCGACGGGGCGATCATCTTCGCCGTGGCCGGCGAGCTCGTCCCGGCCGCCCTCGCCGCGCTGGCCAAGGGCGGGGTCGTCGTCTGCGCGGGCATCCACATGTCGGGGATCCCGGGGTTCGACTACGACCTCCTCTGGGGGGAGCGGACGGTCCGCTCGGTGGCCAACCTGACGCGGCGCGACGCGGTCGAGTTCCTGGCGCTGGCCCCGGGCGTACCCATCCGGACCGAGGTCCACCGGTACCCGCTGGCCGAGACGCCCCGGGCGCTCGAGGATCTCCGGGCCGGGCGGTTCTCCGGGGCGGCCGTGGTCGACGTGTCCGGGCGCTCGACGTAGGTCGCATACCCTTCCGGGGCGTGCCGCTTCCCGACGTCCTTCGCAGGCTCCTGACCGCCGCCGGCCCGTCGGGCTACGAGACGGCTCCGGCCGCCGTGTTCACCGAGGCGGCGCGGGCGTTCACCGAGGACGTATCGGTCGACATCATGGGCTCGGCCGTCGCTCGGGTCGCCGGGACGACCCCCGGGGCGCCGTTCCTGGCCATCGTCGGGCACATCGACGAGATCGGCCTGGTCGTCACCCATATCGACGACAACGGCTTCCTGCGCTTCGTCGGGGTCGGGGGGTGGGACGCCCAGATCCTGGTCGGGCAGCGGGCCCGGCTGATCACGCGGAACGGGCCGGTGGCGGGGGTCGTCGGCCGCAAGGCGATCCACCTGCTCCGGGAGGAGGACCGCAAGAAGGTGCCCGAGCTGCGCGACCTGCACATCGACATCGGGGCCAAGGACGGGGACGAGGCTCGCGGCCTCGTCCGGATCGGCGACGTCGCCGTGATCGCCGGCGAGCCGGTCGAGCTGGCCAACGACCGCTTCGTCTCGCGGTCGATGGACAATCGGCTCGGGGCGTTCATCGCCCTCGAGGCCGCCCGGATCGTCGCCGAGGCCGGGGGCGCCCCGGGTGACGTCGCCGCGTGCGGGGTCGTGCAGGAGGAAATCACCTTCGGCGGCGCCCGGACCTCGGCCTATCGCCTCGCGCCGGACGTGGCGATCGTGGTCGACGTCACCCACGAGACCGGATCCCCGGGGGTCGACGTCAACGAGATCGGCAAGCACGAGTTCGGCAGCGGACCGATCATCGAGCGCGGGTCGCTCCTGAATCCGGCCGTCTTCGAGCTCCTCCACGCGACGGCCGAGCGCGAGCAGATCCCGTTCACCGTGGCCGCGTCGGCCCGGTCGACGGGCACCGACGCCGACGCCATCCACCTCCTCCGGGCGGGCATCCCGACCGGGGGCGTCTCGATCGCCCTGCGCTACATGCACTCGCCGGTCGAGATGGTCGAGCTCGGGGACGTCGAGGCGTGCGCCCGCCTGATCGCGGCGTTCGCCCAGTCGCTGGATCCGCAGACGTCCTTCGCTCGGTGAGTCGGGTACACCGGCTCGGTGACCAGCGGGTCGCCCGACGATAATCCGCGCATGGAGGCCAGAGGTCGTCCGCGTCTGGCCACGGACGTCTTCGACCTGCCGGTCGAGCGGATCCGGGCCGGCTACTACTCGGACGCCTACTTCAACCACGCCAAGGAGCTGCTCGAGCGGACGGGCCGCCACCCCCGGGTGGTGGTCCAGGTCTTCCAGAAGCACGACTCGG
>JAXDHK010000463.1:0-6040 GCA_034664545.1 Solirubrobacteraceae bacterium | reverse complement strand
ACGGCTTCCTGCCGCCCCGCGGTCGAGTCCGTTCGACGCCGACGCCGGTCCCGATGGGCAGGGACGTCCGACGCTCGTGTACTCGCGCTGCACCCGGGACCCGAGCACCGCCAACAACACCGCCCCGGTGCCCGACTGGGCCACTGCCCGCGGCTGCCGCCTCTATCTCCAGACGCTCGGCCACGGACACGAGCGGCGGTTGGGCGGGGTGCTGACCGGCGCTCGCACGGACTCGAACTACGCCCCGTCGATCTGGGGTGACCGGATCGCGTTCGCCCGCCTCGCCAGCCGGGCTCACACCGCCCAGATCCTGCTCTACCGCAACGGGGCGCGCTTGCACCGCCTGGCCGGGGGAACGCCGCCCTGCGTCCACACCATTACGTCGTGCACGCCCAAGCAGGGTCACGCCGGGGCATTGGCTCTGGACCTCGGCCCCCGGGTGCTCGCGCTCTCCTGGTTGATCCGGGCCCCGAACGTGACCGGGATCGCGGACGGCACCGAGCTGCTCGCCGTCCCCCTTGACGGGCATGCCAACACCCTCGCCGAGAGCGGCTTCTTCAGCGGAACGTGCGGGGCGCTGACGCCGAACTCGCCCAACGCCGCCGGCACCGGCGTCGCCTACCTGCTGAACATCGGCGGGGACGACTGCTCCCAGGACTCCGGGAGCTTCCAGCTGTTCAGCCCGGGCGGAGCACGCCAAGCCGCACCCTTCCCGTCGTCGCCGCTTCCCGTCGCCGGCGCTCGTGACGGCGCCACCACCTACTGGATCGGCGACGTCAAACCCCACCCGGACACCTTCTACTCATACGGCGACTGCGTGAGCGCCCCGACCGCGTGCAGTCTCATGCGCTCCGACTCGACCCCCTACCAGCCCAGCCCGAGACGGCGCGTCCTTCCCCCGACATATTGACGCAAACGACCTCCCCGGCACCGGTGCGGATCAGCCCGCGGCCGGCCCGGGCAAGCGGCGGCAAGGCGCAGTCACCATCGAATTCACCCACGGAGGCCCACATGTCACGCAAGACGCTCATCGCAGGCACCGCCGTCGTTTCCCTCGGCCTCGCCGGCGCCGGAACGGCGTCCGCCGCGCGGGCCCCGACCGTCGGACCGCTGACGATCATCAAGGCCGGTCATGGCCACGCCATCCCGAACAATGTCGACTGGCACCGTGGGAAGACACTCCGCAAGGGCACCGAGCTCCGTCATTGGCTGGTCACGGTCAACGACGACAGCCGGGCGAACATCGTCCTGAGCTGCGGACCGCATGGCAAGCACATCGGCCTCACCCAGCAGAACGGCGCGAGGGTCAATTTCGCCGTCGCGCGAGGCAGCGGCTACGACCACCGGTCGATCAGGCTGCATTTCATCGCCCGTCCCGGGGCCACCGCCACCGGGGCGCAGGTCAGCCTCTACGCGCTATGCACGACCTCATGAATCCGACCCGGACGACCCACGTGACACAGCCGGGCGACCTCGAGGCGGTTGCCGGGAGAGGCGCCCTGCTGGGCGCGATGATCGCGGGTGGGTTCGGTGTGGCCTGGTCCCAGTGGGCTGCCGCGGGAGTCTCGGGCGCGGCATCGGGGGCGATCCGGATCGCCGGGATCGCGGTCGGTCTGGCCATCGTCCTCGCGGGCGCCCGACTCCGGCGCGAGTCGCGGCGGGAGACCCGGCCGGCTTCGAGTAGGCCGTGGCCGACGCACTCGAAAGGGACGTTCTCACCACGGAGCTATCTCGTCGTGGTGGGGATCGAGATCCTCGCCATCGGCGCAGGCAATGCGATCCTGACCGCGGCGGGGCTGAGCGATTACGTCATCGCCTGGACCGCCGTCGTGGTCGGGATGCATTTCCTCGCCTTCGGACGGCTGTTCTTCCCCGGGTACTACTGGTTGGGGGCGGCACTGATCGGCTCGGGGATCGTCGGGGCCGTCGTGGGCCTTTCCGGTGGCGGCTTGCCCGCCACCGAAGTGGCCTCCGGACTGATGGCCGCCGTGAGCCTCTTTGTCGCCGGGGGGTTCACGGTCCTGACCGCGGCTCGCCGAGACCTTCGTATGGGGCGGCGATCGTAGAAGGTCTCCTCGGCGGCCGGCCGGCCGGCGGTCGGCGGCGACCAGCCACCCCGGTGCGCAGGGCTCCGGGCCCGGTCCGCCTTTGCGTATGACGCGGACCCGACGGGCTGGCTGCCGGGAGTGCCGGGGCCGGTCGCGGGGTCGCAAGCGCGGTGGGACGAAGGTCCCATTGCGCCTCGGCCCTCCGAGAGCGCATCGTGTCGAGCGACAAGGCACCCTCCCCCCGGAGGCACATGCACTCGACGATTCGCCAAGGAGCAACACATGCCGGCACCGAGCATTGAGTCAGTAGCCCGAGAGTTCCTCACCCGCGGCCTGGCGGTGGTCGGCCTGCTCGGCGTCGCTCTGATTCACCTCCTCGACGCGATTCCCACCTTCGCGGAGCTTCCGTACAAGGGATGGATGTACGTGGCGTTGATCGTGAGCGCCGTGGTCGTCGCCGGAATGCTCGTCCGCCGGCCGACGCGTCTGTTGTGGGCCGCGGCCGGAGGCCTCGTCCTCGGGGCGATCCTCACCTTCGTCTACAGCCGGACGGTCGGCCTCCCGGGCGCGGGGGATGACATCGGCAACTGGGCCGAGCCGCTCGGCGTCGCCGCGCTCTTCGTCGAGGGAGCCGTTCTCGCCGTCGCCGCCTACGCCCTGACCGCCGTGGTGCCGGTGCGTGGCGCGGCGACCCCCCGGCTGGCCGCCCACCCGGCATAACCCCCGGCGCCCTACGTGAGCAGGACGACCGGGCCACCCGGCGGCCGAGGAGTCCGTCGAGCCAACCGTTTAGGCTCTCGCCGGTGCGCGTGGGTGTGCCGAGCGAGACTGCCGAGGGGGAGCGCCGGGTGGCGCTCGTCCCCGAGGTCGTACGCAAGCTGACCGGGCGGGGCCTCGAGGTCGTCGTCGAGGCCGGAGCCGGGGTCCGGGCGATCATCCCCGACCGGCTCTACGAGGCCGCCGGCGCGACCCTCGCCGACGCGGCGGCGGTGTGGAAGGCCGACGTCGTGGTCAAGGTCGCCCCCCCGACCGAGGAGGAGATCGCCCGCCTCGGGAAGGGCAGCCTCCTCGTCGGCTTCCTCGCCCCCCTGACCAGCCCGGCGACGACCAGGGCCCTGGCCGGGGCCGGGGCGACCGCCTTCGCCATGGAGGCCATCCCCCGGATCTCCCGGGCCCAGTCGATGGACGCCCTCTCCTCCCAGAGCAACGTCGCCGGCTACCGGGCGGCCCTCCTCGGGGCCGAGAAGATGGGGCGCTTCTACCCGATGCTGATGACCGCCGCCGGGACCATCCCCCCGGCCAAGGTCCTCGTCCTCGGCGTCGGGGTCGCCGGCCTCCAGGCCCTGGCCACGGCCCGGCGGCTCGGGGCCCAGACGACCGGGTACGACGTCCGGCCCGAGGTCGCCGAGCAGGTCCAGTCGCTCGGGGCCAAGTGGCTCGACCTGGGGATCGACGCCGCCGGGGAGGGGGGGTACGCCCGGGAGCTGACCGACGAGGAGAAGGCGGCCCAGCAGAAGGCCCTGACCGAGGCGATCAAGACCTTCGACGTGGTCATCACCACCGCCCTGGTCCCCGGCCGGCCGGCCCCCCGCCTGGTCACCGCCGAGTCGGTCCGGGGGATGAAGGCGGGCAGCGTGATCGTCGACCTGGCCGGGGAGGCCGGGGGCAACTGCGAGCTGACCGAGCCGGGGCAGACGGTGATCAAGCACGACGTCACCATCGTCAGCCCGCTCAACCTCCCGGCTGAGATGCCCGAGCACGCCTCCCAGCTCTACGCCCGGAACGTCCAGGCCCTGGTCGAGCTGATGCTCGACGACGACGGGAAGCTCGCCCTCGACTGGGACGACGCGATCATCGCCGGGGCGTGCATCGTCCGCGACGGGGAGATCGTCCACGACCGGGCCCGGGCCGCCGTCGAGGCCGCCGCCTGATGCTCGTCACCAACCTCGCGATCCTCGTCCTCGCCGGGTTCGTCGGCTTCACGGTGATCTCGAAGGTCCCCAACACCCTCCACACCCCGCTGATGAGCGGGACCAACGCGATCCACGGGATCGTCGTCCTCGCCGGCCTCCTGGTCATCGGCTTCTCGGGTAACGACGTCTTCAACAAGGTCATCCTCGTGATCGCGATCGCCTTCGGGACGATCAACGTCGTCGGCGGCTTCCTCGTCACCGACCGGATGCTCGGGATGTTCAAGCGCAAGCCCGAGCCCCCCCGGGTCGAGGACGACAAGCCCGAGCCGAAGCCGTTGACCGAGCCGATGATGGCCCCCGCGGCCGATGTGGATTCCTTGGAGCCGGATCCGGCAGCGGCGGCCGGGTCCCCGCAGCCCGAGACGGGTCCCGACCCGGGAGCCGCGCCCCCGAAGCCCGAGGCCGAGGCTGAGGTCGAGCCCGAGGCCGACGGGTCCGACCCGGGAGCCGCGCCCGCGAAGCCCGAGGCGGGTTCCGACCCGGGAGCCGCGCCCCCGAAGCCCGAGGCCGGTCCCGACCCGGGAGCCGGGGTCGAGGAATGATCGCCACGACCTTCCTCCAGGACTCGAACTTCATCGCCGTCCTCTACATCCTCGCGTTCGGCCTGTTCATCTACGGCCTGACCGGCCTGACCGGACCGGCGACGGCGGTCCGGGGGAACCGGATCGCGGCGGTGGGCATGGGGGTCGCCGTGATCGCCACCCTCCTGTCCCCCGAGGTCGGCAACTGGGGCCTGATCGTGGTCGGGGTGGTGATCGGGACGGTGGTCGGGGTTCCGGCGGCCCGGCGGGTGAAGATGACGGCGATGCCCCAGATGGTCGCGCTGTTCAACGGCGTCGGCGGCGGGGCGGTGGCGCTCGTGGCGTGGGCCGAGTTCCGCAACTCCCTGGGCTTCACCTACACCCCGGGAACCACCTTCGAGCGGGTCCCGCTCTACGTGGCCATCTTCTCGCTGTTCGCGGCGATCATCGGGTCGGTCTCCTTCTGGGGCTCGAACATCGCCTTCGCCAAGCTCCAGGCGATCCTCCCGGGCCGGCCGATCACGTTGGGGCGGATGCAGCAGGTCGTCAACCTCCTGCTCTTCGCCGGGGCGGTGGCGTGCGCCGTGATCATCGCCGCCGGGTCCCACTCCGAGCTCCTCTTCGTCCTGATGCTCGTCCTCGCCGGCCTGCTCGGCAACGCGGTCGTCCTCCCGATCGGCGGGGCCGACATGCCGGTGGTGATCTCCCTGCTCAACGCCTTCACCGGCCTCTCGGCGGCGGCGACCGGGGTCGCCCTCGACAACACGGCGTTGATCGTGGCCGGGATGATCGTCGGGGCCTCGGGGACGATCCTGACCAACCTGATGGCCGCGGCCATGAACCGGTCGATCCCGGCCATCGTCGCCGGGGGGTTCGGCGGCGGCGGGGCGATCGAGGGCGCCACCGGGGCGGGCGAGCACGCCGGCACGGTGCGGTCGACCAGCGCGGCCGACGCGGCGATCCAGCTCAACTACGCCCGCCTCGTGGTGATCGTCCCCGGCTACGGGATGGCGGTGGCCCAGGCCCAGCACGCCGTCCGGGAGCTGGCCAAGGAGCTCGAGAAGCGGGGGGTCGAGGTCAAGTACGCGATCCATCCGGTCGCCGGGCGGATGCCCGGGCACATGAACGTGCTCCTGGCCGAGGCCGACGTCCCCTACGAGCAGCTCCGGGAGATGGACGACATCAACCCCGAGTTCTCCCGGACCGACGTCTCCCTGGTGATCGGGGCCAACGACGTGACCAACCCGGCGGCCAAGAACACCGCCTCGTCGCCGATCTACGGCATGCCGATCCTCGAGGTCTCGGACTCCCACTCGGTGATCGTGATCAAGCGGTCGATGAACCCGGGGTTCGCCGGGATCGAGAACGAGCTCTACTACGACCCGAAGACGTCGATGCTCTTCGCCGACGCCAAGGCCGGCGTCGGGGACATCACCGCCGAACTGACCCAGCTCTGAACCACCCGGGCCGGGGCGGGGCGCCGGGAGCGAGCGGCCGC
>JAXDHK010000462.1:0-2910 GCA_034664545.1 Solirubrobacteraceae bacterium | reverse complement strand
GCCTCGCCTGGGACGTCGTCCTGATCGACCGCGACAAGCAGCGCGCCAAGCTCGCCAAGCCGAGCGGCGCCCCCCGGCCGGAGACGGCTGGGGTCGGCGCCTGAGGGCACGCGGCCCACGGGCGAGAACCCAGCGGTCAGGTTGGCGGCGGCGACCGCTCCAGGCCGCCCTCCACTCCCCCGGCCGTCGTCAGTGTCCCCAGCATCGCGTGCAGGGTCGAGAGGCTCGGCTGGGAGTGGATCGTCTCCGCTAGGGCGTCGGCCACGGGCTCGTGGCCGACGCGCCGCAGTTGCTCGGGAAGCTCGACGCGGGCGAGGGGAAATACCCTGGCAGCGAGGAGCAGCGCCCGGGCGAGCGTGGTCAGCGTGGCGCGAAGCTGGTCCTGTGCAGCATCCCGATCATCCATCTCGAGGAGACGTTGGGCGAGCCTCTGCATGTCCGGCAACCGCGCCAGCTTCGCCTCCGCGATCGGCCAGATCAACTCCACCGAGATCGCCCGCAACCCAGCTCGAAAGATGCCGTCGTCCGAAAGGATGCACCCGAACCTGAGGGTCCACTGAACGAAGTCATCGCCTTCTCGTAGCTTCGACCAAAAGCGATCCGAGTTCCCGAAGTACACGTCGACCTCGCCGGGCAGGTCGTTGGTCTTGAAGCGGCGACCTACGACGTGGTAGTCGAGATCACTGGATTCGGAACGCCGGTTCCGCGCCGTAGACCCCGTCAGGGCCACAGCCGCCGCCCCTGCCTCAGCGGCCCGGCGGACGATTTCGCCGGTGATCTCGCGTTGCGTGGATGTCTGGTTGGCGTCCGCCCGAAGTCGATCCCCGACGAGCTTCTCGCTCCATTGCCGATCGTCGGCCCACGGCTCAGCGACCGTGGGAAGCGCGGTGGCGATGCGTCCCCCGGTCGTCATGACCCGGCCTCCGCCGCGTCGACGAGCGACTCGACGCGATGCAAGATCTCCTCGAGGGTTTCGTCGAGGTCCGGCTCGTCGCCCTCGTACCAGACGTCCTTCCGAGCCTGGTTGAGGTCTCGGAGCAGGGGGCCGAGGTCTTCGACCAGCAGCCCTCGCGTGTAGAGCTCGGTGGCGGCCTCGGCTTTGAGCCCGTGGCGCCTCTCGGTCGCGATGTCGTGGCGGTCCGCGAGCGCGACGACGGCCGCCTCGGCTGCATAGAACAGAGCGTTCACCGCATCCTTCTCTCGGCCCCCGTCGAGATCCTCACGTGCCGACTCGAGGTGCTCACGAGCTAGCTCGGACTTCGGCTTCGGAGACACGCGAGAATCGTACGACCGGTCTCGGCGGAGGGAGCTCAAAATGGACGGTGCACGCGGACCGCATCCACCCGCGGGGGAGACCCGCCGCACCGGACCCCGCAACAACCCGACGCTAACCGGCACCAGGTTTCGCCCGGTCGCCGGCCGGACACGACATCCTCGGCACCCCCCATCCGACCGAGGAGAGACCCGACATGGACCGCCTGAGCACCGCTCGCGTGATCGCCGCGTCCGTCGCGTTGACGGCGGGCCTCGCCGGATCCGCCGCTGCGGCCACCCACTGGACGACGGCCACGCACCTCAACTGCAACTCGCGCACGGCCCACGTCGGCCGGTCGCTCCACTGCGGGGTGTCCGTCTCGACCATCGGCGGGCGGGGCTCGGCGCGCCCGGCCACCGGCATGGCCATCCTCACCTCGACCGCCGGCGGGAGCCTCGGCAACGGCGGACGCTGCGTCCTCGTACCGGTCAACCGCCGGACCGCCCGGTGCTCGTTCGTGTTCGTCGCCCCGACCGGCGCCCGGACGGCCACGCTCCGGGCCGCCTACGCCGGGGACGCCACCCACGGGTCGAGCACGGCGAGCCGGACCGTCGCGGTCAGGCCGTAGCCCGGCGCACCCCGGCGGCTCGAGCCCACGGGCACATCCGGAGCAGCACGCACTCCCCGCAGGCCGGGGACCGGGCGTGGCAGGTCCGCCGGCCGTGGCGGAGGAGGTTGACGTGGAGCTCGAGCTCCTCACCCGGGGCGGTCAGCGCGACCATCGCGTCGTGGAGCGCCGGGAACGGGGCCCCGGGGGGGAGGAGCCCGAGCCGGGTGCCGACCCGGCCGACGTGGGTGTCTACCGGGACGTCGTGCAGACCGAAGCTGAAGAGGAGGACGCAGGCCGCGGTCTTCCGCCCGACCCCGGGCAGGGCGCAGAGGTAGGCGCGGGACTCGGCGACCGGGGCGTCGCGGAGCCAGTCGAGGCTCAGCGGGTCGCCGATCGCCCGGAGGATCGCCTGGATCCGGGCGGACTTGACCTTCGAGATCCCGCCCGGCCGGATCGCCTCCTCGACCTCCTCGACCGGGGCGTCGCGGACGGCCTCCCAGGTCGGGAAGCGGTCGCGGAGGCGGAGGAAGGCGACGTCCCGGTTGCGGTCGTTGGTGCTCTGGGAGAGGACGGTCAGGACGAGCTCGTCGACCGGCCGGCCGTGGGGCGGGGCGCTCGGGATCCCGTAGCGGAGGCGGAGGCGGTCGCGGACCCGGCGGACCCGGGCCCGGGTCGGGGGGGCGAACGCCGGGCGGGGCGATCCGGGGGGAGGCGGATTCACGCTCGGTATTCTCGCGGCTTGGATGCCGACCGTCGAGGAACACCAGGCCGCGCTCGACCGGGTACCCGCCAACTTCGACGGGGAGCGGGCCGAGCTCGACGGACTCCCCGTCTTCTGGCGGAGCGCCCCGTCGGCCGGGCTGCCGACGCTGTACCTCCACGGAGCCCCGACCAACGCCGACGACTGGACCCCGTTCCTGGCCGCGGGCGGGGGCCTCGCCCCTGACCTCCCGGGGTTCGGGCGGTCGGGCAAGCCGAACGGCTTCGACTACTCGTTCGCCGGGTACGGCCGGTTCGTCGAGCGCTTCCTCGACATGGTCGGCGT
>JAXDHK010000461.1:0-3276 GCA_034664545.1 Solirubrobacteraceae bacterium | reverse complement strand
GGCGCGAGAGCACATGCACGACGCGGAGGTTCGGGAGGCACCGCTCGAGCTGCTCGAGTTCCTCCCGGAAGATCACGTCCGCCCACCGGCGGCTTCCGTAGATCAACAGCAGGGGCCGCGGGGTTGGGGGGCCGGGTCGACACGCCAGGCAGGCTAGGTACGCCGCCTGAGTCTCACCTCAGCCGGGCCTGTGACCTGGCTGAGTCCCTGCGCGGGGGCTACCGGCGCGTGCTCGGGGCCGGCCTCGGTGGGTCAGGCCGGGGGGCCGGTACCGAGCGCGACGGTGGTGGTGTGCGACTGGCCGTCGGTGTCGACCCAGCCGAGCTCGACCCGGTCGCCGGGGACGTGGCCGACGATGAGCTTGCTGAGCGTGGACGGGGCGTCCACCCGGCTGCCGTCGAGCGTGGTGATGAGGTCGCCGGCGCCGAGCCCGGCCTGTTGGGCGGCCCCGCCGGAGGCGACCCCGCTGATCCGAGCGCCGCCCGAGGAGCTCGTGGTCCCGCCGCGACCGAAGCCCCCGGTCGAGCTCGAGGTGAGCACGCCGAGGAAGGCGGTGGGGCCGATATGGACGGTCGAGGAGCTCTGACCGGCCTCGATCTGCTTGGCGAGGGCCAGGGCGTCGTTGATCGGGATCGCGAATCCCTGTCCGGCCTGGGAGCGGAAGGAGAACCCGGCGGAGGCGGCGGTGTCGACGCCGATGACCTCGCCCGAGCTGTTGACCAGCGAGCCGCCCGAGTCGCCGGGCTGGACGTTGGCGTCGACCTCGATCAGGTTGGACAGCCGCTCGCTCGAGCCGTCGAAGTCGCTGCCGGCGACGATCGACCGGCCGAGGGCGGTGATCGTCCCGGGGGCGCTGCTCGGGGTCCCCCCCGAGCCGCCGGCGTTGCCGATCGCGACCACCGATTGGCCGACGGCGGCCTTCGACGAGTCGCCGAGCTTCGCCGTGCGCAGTCCGGTGGCGTTCTGGAGCTGGAGCACGGCGATGTCCTTGGTCGTGTCGTAGCCGACGACGGTCGCCTTGTAGGTCTGTCCGTTGGCGACGTCGGTCACCGAGATGGCGCTGGCCCCGGCGATGACGTGGTTGTTGGTGAGGATCTTGCCGTCGCCGGTCAGGACGATGCCGGTCCCGGCACCCTCGGCGCCGAGGTAGCCGAGCGTGGTGTTGATGTCGACGAGCCCGGCCGCCGCCGGGCTGGTGGTGGTGGCGGCGTTGCCGGTCGCCCCGGACGTGCCGCCGGATCCCCCGGGTGAGAACCCGCCGGCGCCGTACCCGGTCCCACCGGGACCGCCCGAGCCGCCGTAGCCCGTGCCACCCGGGCCGAAGCCCGTCCCGGCCGACGGGCCCCCCGAGCTCCCGCCGCCGGTGAGGGGGTCGCCGGCGGAGGCCGGCCCGCCGGGGGAGGGCCAGGCGGCATGCCCGAAGGCGACGCCGAGGAGGACGGCGAGGGCCACGAGGAGCGTGGCGAGCCCCGGGGTCAACCGGCGGGGACCGCGGCCGCGCCCGGTCCGCCGCCGATGGCCCGGATCGGCGGGGGGCGCCGGCGGGGCCGGGGGCATCGAAAGGGTGTCCGGCGGGATCCGACCGGCCCGGGGGTACCCGGACGCCCGGGGGTCATCGAAGAGGGAGCCCACGAGCTGCCTCCGATCCGGTGTCTCGGCCGATCGTCGTCACGAGAACCAGTAAAGGCCCACTTGATAAAGACCCGGCCAGACGGGCCTGAAGATTTCCGTAAGACGGCCGCGGCGGGCCCTCGGCCGGCGAGCGAGCGAGCGAGCGAGCTAGAGCGAGCCGACCCGGGCCGGGTCCGACCGGGACGACCGGGACGACCCGATGTCGGCGCAGTCGGCGCAGACGGCCTCGGGGACGATCCCGAACCGGATCAGCGCCGCGAAGACGTGGCAGCCGAGGCAGACGGCGAGGCCGGCCTCGAGCGCCGCGGCGAGGATCACCGCCGCGAGCAGGCCGTCCGCGACGGCGTGCTCCCCGAACCCGAGCCCGGCGACGGCGGCGGCGAGCGTCATCGCGGCGCCCATCCCCTGGGCGAACCGCTTGGGCGGCCCGGGCACCGGCTTGGGAGGCCCGAGCCGGGGAGCGATCACGCTGGTGGCGAGCCGGCCGAGGGGGCTGAGCGTCGGCCCGGTGAGCACCCGGGCGACGAAGCCGTAGGCCAGGGGGATGAGCAGCCAGTACCAGGACGTGACGAGCGTCGCCGCCGCCAGGAGCACGACCCCGGCGGCCACGACGCGGGCGGCCTTCTCGTTGACCGGGTTCGGGAAGGAGAGGAGCTCAGGCATCCTCCCTGAGCCTACCCCCACCCGAACCGCCGGCGATCAGGCGTGCTTCTTGGCGTGGTGCTTGTGGTGCTTCTTGTTGCGACTCTGGGCCTTGTGGGTTCCCTTGACCGCCTTCTTGGCGGCGGTCGCCTGGGAGGCGACGGGCGAGCCGGCGGCGGCCCCGGCCGGGGCGCCCTTGCACTCGGCGATCGGGGCGATGTAGATCGGGTACATGACCGAGGCGCGGTCGGTGGTGTGCTGCTGGCCGACGAGATGGCCGATCTCGTGGACCATGACCGAGCAGAACATCGGCCAGTCGAAGCTCTGGTTCTCGTTGAGGGTGATCGTGCACTTGGCGTTGGCGGCGGCGTTCCCGTAGGCGGCGACCGGGTTCCACCAGTTCGAGGAGGCGTTGATCGACGGGTCGAGGGCACCCCAGCTGACGCTGACGACGCCCGAGCACGGGGTGGAGTTCCAGTACTTGGTGGCGATCAGCTCGGCCTGGATCATCGGCGGGGAGTCGACGGCGAAGCGGGCGAGGTTGCCGGTGGCGACCGCGCCGGCCCCGTCGGCGGCGGCGTGGGCGGCGGTGCCCGACGACGCGGGGGCGCCTCCGAGGACACAGGCGGCGACGGCGGCGAGCGTCGCGGTGAGCGCACGAGCGCTCCGCCGGGAGACGTGATGGACAGACACGGTGGCGACCCCTCAAATTGACGCCACCACCCTCCTTCGGTAGCCCGGCCTACCCCCAGACGTCGGTGGCACCGTGGCTTTGCGTCCCCACCTCGCGGCGGGTTTGCCTTTAATCGGGAGGCAGCTTGATTTCTGCTGCTACGTGACTAATCGACCATCGCCAGCCGAGCTTGAGCGCAACATTCGGCCAGGGACGGGGGATCCGGCTACCTTCAGGCGGCGATCCGGTCGATTGCGCGGAGTGCCAGGGTGTCGGCACCGAGCTCGGAGGCCCCGCGGGCGTGGAGCTCGAGGTCGGCGAGGGTCACG
>JAXDHK010000460.1:0-5045 GCA_034664545.1 Solirubrobacteraceae bacterium | reverse complement strand
TTGGCGACTGGACGCGGGGCACGGGGGGCTGGTCTGGAGTATGCGCTCGTTCCGGGCCCGCCGTGTGTGATCCTGGTCACGCTCTCAGGCGGATCCGGCGAGCGCCGCCGGGGCGGGCGGCCGGGGCAGGGGCGGCGCTGCGGGGGCGGGCGGTGCGCCGCGGGGGCGGGGGCGGGGTGGGGGGGTTGGGGCCGCGAGGCGCCGAGCCGCGGGGCGGGCGCCGAGCCGCGGGGCGGGCGTCGAGCCGCGGGGCGGGCGCCGGCGAGGCCGAGGGCCGGCCCGTGCGGGTCGGGGGCCCGAGCCGCCCGGAGGGGCGCGCCCGGCCGGCGCGAGGACTCGCCGCCGGGCGATCCTGCGACCTGAGGGGAGGGCGACGGCGCAGTCGCGGCGGCGGACGATCCTGGGCGGTTTGCACCGGGACCCGGGGGCGGGCCGTCTGCCCAGCCGTGGCTCTCGGGTCGGACTTACACTGTTACCTTAAGTCGCATTGACAAGTAACATCGACCGGGGGTAGGCTGAGTCGAAACTGGGCGGAGGAGCAGCGATGAACCGCAGGCGTTTGGGACGTGCGGTCGGCGCCATGATGTCGATCGCGGGGGCTCTGCCCGCCGCGGCGACGGCGGCCACCGTCAATACCGCTCCTCCGTCGGTGAGTCAGCGGCCCCAGGTCGGCGTGCCGGTCGGCTGCGTTCCCGGAACGTGGTCGGGCAGCTTCGTCCAGCCCACTGACTATAAGTGGTTTCGCGACACCACGGCCACCCAGGTCTTCGACACCAACAGCGGATTCACCACCACCTACACGCCGGTGGCCGCGGACCTCGGACATAATCTCATATGTCAAGAGACAGTGATGGACTTCGGCGCCCCGGGACCCGCTCTGACGGCTGACAGCGCCCCGTCCGGTCCGACGGTTCCGACGCCGGGGGTGACCATCACCCAGTACTCGCCCGTCGTGTCCGGGGACATCGGCGAGAGCGTGGCCGGCGTCACCGTGACCGTGGGACTCCAGCGGGCGACCGGGGTGGGCACGGCCACCCGCCAGGTGGCCTCGGGCACCGCCACGACCGCCGCCGACGGGGTGTGGATCGCCACCCTCAGGCCGGTGGACCCGGCGACCGGTCCGAGCCACGGCGTCGGCGACCCGAATGGCTTCGGCCTGTCCGCCGACCAGGTGACCACCCACTACGCGCCGCCGGGGGCGGCGCCGGCGACCGTGGTCCCCCTCGACTTCACCTTCGCCGGCTTCTCGCTGCGCTTCGTCGGCGGCGCGAGCACGATCTCCGCCGATGGCTCGACCATCCTCGTCATCGGCGGGGGGGCATGCTCGTCGGTCGCCGCCGTCGTCGACGGAGTCCCCCACGCCACCGCTCCACCACCTCCCGGGGGCCCCGTTCCCGGCTTTGGCTGCGCCTTCGCGCCGGTGCCGGCCGTCACCGACGCCAACCACGTCCAGGCCGCGTCGCTCTCGCAGGTCCCCGACGCCTCCGCCGGGGGCTCACCGGGCTCGATGGCCAACCTGACGACGGTCTCCGACGTCGGGCTGCTCGGGGTCGCCCGGACCACCTTCGGCTTCGCCACCGGGACCGGTCCGCCCACCTGCAGCGGCGACCTGGTCAGCGGTCAGGTCATCTGCTCCAACCTGAGCGGCGCGGCCTTCTCGGTCTCGCGCAACGGCGGCGCCCCGGTCGCCCTGGCCACCCAACCGGAGGCGGCGGGCTCGTCGGTGTTCACCGGCGCCGCCTTCGTGGCGGGTCTCACCGCCGGCGACACGGTGACCCTCGACGAGACCTCCCCGGCGGCCACCGCGCGGCACCTGACCACCCTGCACCTCTACACGCTGCGGCTGGACATCGGACCGGGGGGGATCTCGGGCGCCTGTCAACCCAACAAGCAGTTCCTCCTCGGCCCGGCCGCGCCACCCACTTTCCCGGCCTCGGCGCCCCTGTGCCCGACCACCGGCGCCTTCACGGCCGCGATGCCGACCAGCAACCGGCTCTTCGACGATCTGAGCGGCGGCAGCACCGTGGTCAACGTCCCCGATCTCGCCGACCTCATCCCGGCGCCCGACGACTCGATCGCCGGCGGGAGCTTCACCGCCTACGCCGACCTCGAGAGCGTCGGCAGCACGGCCCAGGCGCTGGCCGCCACGAGGTCCGTCAACCTCCAGATCGTCCCGCGCGGGAGCGCCGCGACGTCGTTCGCCCACGACATGACGCCGGGCAGCGACGCCGTGGGCCCGTTCGAGAGCGTCGCGGTCACCGGCCTGACCACCGGCCGCTACGACGCCCACTGGCTTCTGACCGATGTGAACGGCGACACCAACGCCTTCGGCACCTCCTTCGCGGTCCAGCCCGCGGACACCGGACCGACCGGCCCGGTCGGCCCCCAGGGCAGCCCCGGCCCCCAGGGAGCCCTCGGGCCCGAAGGTGGCCCCGGACCCCAGGGGACCACCGGGCCGCGGGGGACCGCCGGGTCCCAGGGGGCCACCGGGTCCCAGGGACCGGCCGGACCTCAGGGAGCGGTGGGGCCGCCTGGCCCGGCCGGGAGGGACGGCATCTCCACCGAGGTCAGATGCCTGGTCAGGCACACGAAGAAGACGAGCGGCAAGCCGGCGAAGAGCGTCCTGGTGTGCACGGTGAAGGTGCTCGCGCTCGGCGCCCACCTGGCCACCGTCGAGCTCTCCCGCCGCGCCACGACCTTCGCCGTCGGCCGGGGCGCGGTTCGAGCCGGCGTCGCCCGCATCAGGCTGCACGCCCTCCGGCCCCTCGGCCACGGCGACTACCTGGTCACCGTGGTCTCCGATCGGGCCGGCCGAGCCGTGGTCACCCGCAGCCGAGTCGCCGTCTAGCCGACTCGTCGCGAGGCTGACGCGCGGCGTCGCGCGGGCTACCCCCGTCGGTGGGCGTGCATCCAGGGCGCGATGTCGGGGGCGAGGACGAGGGCGACGACGAGCCCGGCGAGGAGGGCGGCGAGCACGAGGCCGCCCCGCATCGCCGTCCCCGGGCGCCGGGGTCTCGGGCGGAGCGCCCGGACCGTCGCCGGAAGGTGGGCGAGGATGTGGAGGACGAACACCGGGCCCCAGACGATGAAGCTGATCTTGTGGATCGGCAGGAGGGTCCCCCGGACCGACGTCCCCCCGACGAGGAGGGCGGTCCCGGTGGCGAAGACGATCAGCGTCGTCGCCACCAGCACCGGGGCGCTGACCCGGAGCAGGATCGGCGGGGGCCCCTTCGCCCGGAACGCCCGGGCCCCGGCGTAGTAGCGGACGAACCGGTAGCCCGTGCTGGCGAGCTTCACGAGCACGACCGGGACGAGCAGCATCCCGAGGAACATGTGGACGAAGAGCAGCGGCCGCAGGAAGACGATCGTCACGCCCTCGACGGCCAGGAGCACGAGGAGGACGGCCCCGACCGCAGCGGTGAGCAGCTCGTTGGCCTCGACGCCCCCGCCGGCGCTCCGCCGGCCGAGGTCGGCCGGCGCCGCGACCCGGCCGACGATCCGCCGGCGGCCGCGCTGCGCCGGAGCCGCGACCCGACCCGCGATCCTCCGGCGGAGCTCAGCGGGCGCCACGACCGGCCTCCGATCCGCCGGCGCGTTCGAGCCGGATCGCCAACTTCGGGCAGGCGTCCGCGGCCCGGCGGGCGAGGTCCGCCAGCTCGGGTGCGACCGGGGTCCCGGCGATCACCGGATACCCCCATTCGTCGAGTTGGATGTGCTCGGGGAGGAGCTCGGCGCAGAGGCCGTGGGCCTCGCAGGCGATCGGATCGACTCGGATCCGCAGGCTCATGCCGGGACCTCCTCCGGCCGGGGCGCGGGGGGGAGGACGAGGGTCCGGGCGGCGCACGCCCGGCACGGGCCGTGGCGGTGGTGGTCGGCGAACTCGGCGGCGAAGACGCTCAGGGCGCTCGTCGCGAAGCGCACCACCCCGTCGGGCAGGTGGCAGGCCCCCCGGCCCGGGAGCAGCGTCGTCCAGCGCCGGAGGTGGTCGCCGGCGTCCGGCGGGGCGGTTCCGGCGACCAGTCGCCCGACCATGCCGGCGATCGCCGGCAGCCCGTTGACGCACGGCCCGCACTGTCGGGCGCTCTGGCCGGCCAGGTAGGCGAGGACGCGCGCGGTCTCGGCCGGACCGCACGCCGAGCTCGGGAGGACGGCGACGACGCCGGCCCCGCGCTGGGCTCCGAAGCGGCGCAGGGAGGCCGGGTCGAGCCGGAGGTCGTCGCCGACGGCCCGGGCGTCGACCCACGACCCGAAGTACCCGCCGACCAGGACGGCCCGGGGCGGCCCGGTCGGCCCCCCGGCGGCGTCGAGCAGGGCGCCCAGCCCGGCGTCGGACGGGATCTCGTAGACGCCGGGGGCGGCCACCGCCCCGGAGAGGGTGGCGAGGGCCGACCCGGGGTCCTCGGGCGCCCCGATGCTCCGGAACCAGTCCGGCCCGTGCCGGGCGATCAGGGCGACGTGGGCCAGGGTCTCGACGTTCTGGACGAGCGTCGGCCGCCGGTCGAGGCCGCGCTCGAACGGCCGGGGCGGCACGAACGTCGGGACGGCCGGCCCGCCCCCGAGGAACTGGAGGAGCGCCGTCTCCTCCCCGGAGACGAACCCGTCCGGAACCTGGACGACCCGGATCGCGACCCGGTCGGTCCCGCCCCGCTCGGCGAGCGCCCGCTCGACGGCGGCCCGGGCGTGCCGCTCACCGGCCGCGAGGATCACCTCCCCGGCGCCGACCGCCCCGGCGCAGAGGACCGCCCCGTCGATCACGAGGTGGGGGAGGGCGCTCAGGAGAAGCCGGTCCTTGGCGCTGGCCGGCTCGCCCTCGCAGCCGTTGGCCACGACCACGGCGCTCCGGCGCCCGGCCCGGACCGCCTCGAGCTTGCGCGCGGTCGGGAAGCCGGCGCCGCCCCGGCCGCGGAGGCCGGCACGGGCGACGACGTCGATCAGGCCGGGGGCCGCCGAGCGCCGGGGCCGGGGGGCCGGGCCGTGGACGGCGAGGTGCTCGGCCAGGCTCATCTGCCCGTGGGGCGGGCTTCCGAGCAGCAGCCGCGGGAGGG
>JAXDHK010000459.1:0-2885 GCA_034664545.1 Solirubrobacteraceae bacterium | reverse complement strand
CCGGCACCGCGACGGACCGCGACCGAGCCCGCCCCCGGACCCCGGCGGCCCGCAACCGGCCCCGCGCCCTCGGGGTCCGGGCTCGAGCCGGAGTCGTGAACGGTGCGGCCCGGAGGCCCGGTGCCGGGGCGTCGGCCCCCGGCCCGAGGACGCCTGGCGTCCCCCGAGATCGTGCAGGCCGTCGGATGGCCGGCACCCCTCCCCGTGCCACGACGCCGGCCCCCGGCGCCCGTACCGGGCCTCGGCGGACGCCGACCGGCCGAGCCGGCCACCGGGTTCGAAGCGGCCACCGGCGGGGGCGTGGGCCGGCCGGACCGTCCGGTGGGTCGCCTCGGTGAAGAGGTAAGCACCGCAACCGGGGGACCGGCTTTGGGTTTGAGCCGGACCCGGGGTGGATACACGCCGGCTCGGCCCACCCGGCCGACTTGTCCACGTTCCGGAGCCGGTTTCCCCGGAGGCGGCGCCGGGTTGAGAGGAGGAGACATGGAATCGGCCGCAATACGGCGCGATCCATCGGCGACGCCCGTCGCGTCGCCCGCAGCTCCGGCGGTCAGCTCACCGATCGCCGATCCGGCCCCGCTCGGGCTCGCGGCGTTCGCCCTGACGACGTTCGTCCTGATGATGTTCAACACCAACCTGGTCAGCGCCGCCGGTGAGGACGTCGTCCTCGGTCTGGCCCTGGCCTACGGCGGCCTCGCCCAGCTGCTGGCCGGCATGTGGGAGTTCCGGCGCGACAACACGTTCGGCGCCGTCGCGTTCAGCTCGTTCGGCGCCTTCTGGCTGTCGTACTGGGCCCTGGTCGTCTTCTACGCCAAGGCCTTCCCGAACGCCGAGGTCGCCGGCAAGGCGATCGGCCTGTACCTCATCGCCTGGGGGATCTTCACCACCTACATGTGGGTGGCGTCCTTCCGGGTGTCGATCGCCGTCATGGTCGTGTTCCTCCTCCTGGCCATCACGTTCTTCCTGCTCGGGATCGGGAACGCCGACATGAACCCCGACCTCGTCAAGGCCGGGGGCTACTTCGGGTTGGCCACGGCCGCGGCCGCCTGGTACGCGTCCTTCGCCGGGGTGATGTTCAGCCTCCACCGCCGCTGGGTCCTCCCGGTCAGGCCGTACCGGGCCCCCCAGAGCCTCGCCACCCCGGTGGACCCGATCGCCTAGCCGGCGGCGCGAGGCTCGAACCGGCCGCCGGCAGCGGATCGCGGAGGGGCCACCCCGGTCGGGATGGCCCCTCTACGCCGGACGTCGGGCTCAGCCGGTCGTCGACCCGACCGACACCCCCTCGGCGGCCGCCGGGAGGCTCGCCGGCGAGACCGGGGTGACGGTGACCGTGATCGCCGGGCTCGCCGCCCCCTGGTTCTCCGGGCCTCCGGGGATCCGGACCCGGAAGACCTTCGTCCCGGGCTCGAACACCCGATGCACCAGGCTGTAGGTCGACCCGGGCCCGACCCGCCCGACCTCGATCGTGTGGAAGTCGTCTCCGGTCGGGTTCTTGCGCTGGAGGTAGATCACGTGCCCGGTCTTGTCCGGGGCCACCGCCCCCGAGAAGGTGACCGTCTGCCCAGCCGGGACGCTGGTCGCCGAGACGCTCGTGGTCAGCGCGTCCCGGACGCCCTCGAACAGCACGGCCGACGTCCGTCCGGCGCCCTGCACCTCATAGAAGGTGCTGTTGACCGGCGTCTGGCCGGGGAACGAGAAGCTCCCCCCGGCGTCGGTCGTCACCTGCGCGACCCGCGAGAAGCCCTGCCCGGCCGTGTGGGCCAGGAGGGTGACCGGCTGACCCCCACCCCCGGCCAGCACGCCGGAGACGACGACCGATCCGCCGTAGGTCAGGGGATTGGCCGAGGCGTGGATCGTCAGGCCAGGGTTCTGGGCCTGGTCGATCTGGTACTCGAGGACGCTCGACGGGCTTGCCAGGTTCCGGCTCGTCCGGCGCACGAGCGCCCGGATGTTGGCGTCCCCGGGGTTGACGAACGTATGCGCGATCGAGAACGTCCCCCCGGCGGTGACCCGTCCGCGGTCGATCGTCCGCCAGTCGTCCCCGCCGGTCGCGGCGCTCTGTCGCTGGAGCACCACGGTGTCGCCCGCCGGATGCGGCTGGCTCACCGTCCCGGTGAAGGTGACCCGGTTCGCCTTCCCGGTCACCAGGGTCGACCCGTCGGGTGGGCCGTTCAGCGTGACCAGGGCGAAGACGCGCTCGTGGATCGTCCGGCTCCGGGCGCCGACCGACCGGACGTACCAGTTGCGGTTCGACGTGACCACCCCGTCGGCCCGGGAGAACGCGTAGAAGCCGTTGGCGTCGGTCTGGGTCTGCTGCACGACGGTGAAGCGCGGGGCCGGGTTCACCCGGTGCCAGAGGGTCACGGTCCGTCCGGCGTCGCCCGACCCGGTCAGCCGGCCGTAGATGACCAGGGGATCCCCGGCGACCACCGGGTTAGCCGACACGTTGATCGAGATCCCGTGGCGGGCGTTCGGGCTCGGGTGCTTCGCCGCCAACGCCCCGGACGGGGCCAGCGCGACGATCGAGAGTCCGGCGAGTACGGCCGGACCGAATCTCCGAGGGGGCATGTGAATGTTCCTTTCCGTGGTGGGCGTGCTCATGCGACTGAGACTCCCCCGGGTCCACGAAGGTTGGCCGGTTGCCCCGGCAATCGCCCACGCCACCATCCGCACCCCGGGCCGGAGGCCGGGGTCCGCCTCGCGGCGAACCTCCGACCTGCCGGTCCTGTGGCCGAGCCTCCCAGCTCGCTTTCCCCGGCTGAGCCGGGCGGTCAGTCGCGTCCTGCCCGCGCGGGCGATGCCGGCGGGCAGGCTCGCGAGCGAGCCACGGGTGAGATGCAGTGCTGCGGTCTCGCCGGCGGCTCTCCGCGCCGCGTCCGCGGCCG
>JAXDHK010000458.1:0-14024 GCA_034664545.1 Solirubrobacteraceae bacterium | reverse complement strand
TGAACATCACCTTCCCCGGACTCGTGACACGGACCGAGTGGCCGTCGAGCTCGAGGATCTGGGTGTCATCGGATACCACCAAACCGAACGGTACCGGCGTCGATCCCGGAGGCCACGGCTCGAATCGGCAGCCGCCCGCTCAGCCCGGCCCGGCCGCGTGACCCGCACGCTCGTCCCAGACCGACCGGCCGGCGGCTCCTAACGCGACGCTAACCCGACCGCCGACCGCCCCGCCTTGCCGCGGAAATCCTCGCCGGGGCACCCGGTCAACGAGCGTCCTCCTCTGGTGCTGGCCCGGGCTCCGCCACCGTCAACCGGTATTTACGCGATACCGTGGGTCGCCTGCTGATGGCATCCCCCGACCGGGAGAACTTCATGCCCGCGACCAAGACGATCACGACTGCGATCCTCAACCGCCTCACCGAACTCGAACAGCTGCTCGAGCCACTCCGCTCCGAACGCCAAGTCCTGACGGGCCTCCTCGCCGCGACGGCCACTCCGCCCACCCAGCCGCCGGTCCCGCAGACCCGGAAGGGCCCCCCACGGACCCGCAGAGCGCAGCCGAGGGCCTCCCGCCCGTTCGCGGCCACCCCCAGCGCCGGGCGTCGGCCGGCCTCCCCCGGCGGTCGGGCCCAACAGGCGCTCGGCGTGATCAGCCGACAGCCCGGCATCACCCCGGCTGAACTCGCCGCCAAGACCGGCACCGCTCCCAACTATCTCTACCGGCTGCTTCCCCCGCTCGAGCGTAGGGGCGTCATCTCCAAGCAGAACGGGGGCTACTACCTCGCCACCGACGCCGAGCCCGGCCCGGCTTCCTCCCAGGCCACCGAGGACGTTTCCTGACCCCACCCGCCAGGCGGCCCTGACACGCCGCTTATCCGTCTCCTCCTCGACGCGGACTCAGTCCACTTGGCAGGCGGAGCACCGGCCCCAGAACGTGACCTCGGTCTCGACGACGCTGAACCCGTGGGCCTGGCTCGGAACCAGGCGCGGCAGGTCCCCGGCGGCACAGTCGACGTCTTCGACCTTCCCGCAGACCCGACAGACGAGATGGTGGTGGTTGTCCCCGACCCGGGTCTCGTATCGGGCCGGGCTCCCGGCCGGATCGATCCGGCGGAGCAGGCCGACCCGGGTCAGCGTGTGCAGGCTGTCGTAGACCGACTGCCTGGAGATCCGCCCGATCAGTGCCCGGGCTCGGTGGGCGATCAGCTCGGTGTCCGGATGTCCGGGCAGCTCGGATACCGCCTGTAGAACGGCGGTCCGCGGCGCTGTCACCCGGAGTCCGTGGGCCCGCAGCTGGTCTCCCGTATCGCCGGCGGACACCACCCGAGCCTACCAGTAGATCTGGATCGAGTCCATTTTGGATTCGATCCGCCGACTGATAACGTCCGGGCACTTCGCGGACCAGGGAGACGAATACATGAGTGAAGCTGGAAGCCGGCCGCCGGCCGAGGGCGCCGATCGCAAGAGTCTGACCAACCGCCAGGGCCACCCGGTCAGCGACAACCAGAACCAGCGAACCGTCGGGCCGCGCGGCCCCGCCACGCTCGAGAACTACCAGTTCCTCGAGAAGATCAGCCACTTCGACCGGGAACGGATCCCCGAGCGCGTGGTTCACGCCCGGGGCACGACGGCCTTCGGCTACTTCGAGGCCCACGGTGCCTGCGGCGACGATCCGATCTCCAAGTTCACCCGGGCGAAGCTCCTCCAGGAGAAGGGCAAGCGCACCGACGTCGCCCTCCGCTTCTCGACCGTCGCCGGCGGCCGGGACTCCTCGGAATCCGTCCGCGATCCCCGGGGCTTCGCGGTCAAGTTCTACACCGAGGACGGCAACTGGGACCTCGTCGGCAACAACCTCGGCGTCTTCTTCATCCGCGACGCCATCAAGTTCCCGGACTTCATCCACTCCCAGAAGCCGGATCCCGTCTCCTTCGAGCAGTCCGTGGCCAACCGGGCGTTCGACTTCTTCAGCCAGACACCCGAGTCCATGCACATGGTCATGCTCGTCTTCAGCCCCCGGGGCATCCCGGCCAGCTACCGGACGATGCAGGGCTTCGGGGTCAACACCTACAAGTGGGTCAACGCCGAGGGCCAGACCGTCCTCGTCAAGTACCACTGGCTCCCCAAGCAGGGCGTCAAGTCGTGGACGGCCGCCGACGCCGCCAAGGTCCAGTCGGAGATCCTCGGCTGCCATACCAAGGACCTGCGCGACGCGATCGCGGCCGGCGACTTTCCTGAGTGGGAGCTCAACGTCCAGATCATGAGCGACGACGACCACCCCGAGCTCGACTTCGACCCCCTCGACGACACGAAGGTCTGGCCTGAGGAGCTCTTTCCGCTGAGGCCGGTCGGGCGGATGGTGCTCGACCGCAACGCCGAGAACTTCTTCGCCGAGAACGAGCAGATCGCCTTCGGCACCGGGGTCCTCGTCGATGGCCTCGACTTCTCGGACGACAAGATGCTCGTCGGCCGGACGTTCTCCTACAGCGACACCCAGCGCTACCGGGTCGGCCCCAACTACCTCCAGCTTCCGGTCAACCAGGCCAAGAACGCCGAGGTCAGAACCAACCAGCGCGACGGTCAGATGGCCTACTACGTCGACCCGGCCGGAGACAACCCCCACGTCAACTACGAGCCGTCGATCCTCGGCGGCCTCGGCGAGGCCGAAGCGCCCGGATCCCCCGAGAGCGGACCCGAGATCGCCGGCCGGCTGACGCGGGCGCGCATCCCCCGCACGGACGACTACACCCAGGCCGGCGAGCGCTACCTCCTCTCCGAGCAATGGGAGAAGGACGACCTCGTTGCCAACCTGGTCGACGCGCTCTCCCAGTGTGACCGGCGCATCCAGGAGCGGATGGTCTGGCACTTCTACATGTGCGAGGACGAGCTCGGCGCTCGCGTCGGTGACGGCATCGGGATCTCGCTCGACGAGGTCAAGGACCTGCCCCCGCTGGCGACGCAGACCCTCACCTCCGCCGAGGAGCACCGCCGGGCCAATCTCGGCCGGAACGGCCCCCGCGACGTCGCCGGGCACGTGATGACCCACTGCGTCCCCAACGAACGGGTCGCCATCGCCGGCGAACCGGACCTCGCTCAGGTCTAGCCGAAGCCCCGGGACGGGGATCGAGGGGCCGCCTCCCCCTGAGCCTTTCCGCGGGCCCGCCCTCGGGGGGGGTCGTCCCGCGCGGCCTTGTTCTGGCCCACCCCGAGCGAAACCCCCGACCCCGGCCTCACACCGGGTCGGGGTGGGAGTAGGTGTCCCGGGCCAGCTCGAGGAACTCGAGGGCGGCCGGCGCGTGCCGGCGCTCCTCTCGCCAGGCGAGCGTGATGTCCCGGGTAAGAGGCGGCCCGATGAGCCTGGCCACCACGATGTCGTCGCCCGGGACTTCCGCGTCCGAGAGCGGGAGGATGGCCACTCCGAGTCCCTGCGCCACGAGTCGCCGAATCCGACGGCTATCGTTGGACTCGAGCTTCACCCGCGGCTTGAAGCCGGCGTCCCGGGCCGCGGAGACCAGCAGCTCCCGGAGCCGCGCCCCCTCCCGGTAGCTGATGAACTCATCCTCGGCGAGCTCCTCGATCCGCACCCGGCGACGCTTGCCCAGCCGGTGCTCGCGCGGAAGCACGGCGACGAGCTCCTCACAGACCAGCTGCTCGAGCCCCAGGCCGTGACTCTCGATCCGCTCGGTGACCGACAGGAAGGCGAGGTCCAGCTCGTCGACCCTGAGCATCTCCGCCAGCTCCTCGCTCGAGTTCTCCCTGACGGTCAGCTCGACCCCCGGACGACGCTCGTGGAAGATCGCCAGCGCCGTCGAGATGTCGACCGGGCCCATCGTGTGCATCACCCCGACCGTGACCCGCCCGGTCTGCACCCCGCTCAGCTGCTGCATCTCGTCGTGGGCGGCGTCCACCTCAGCCAGGATGCGCCGGGCCCGAGCCACGAGCGACACGCCGGCGTCGGTCATCGCCACCCGCCTTGTCGTGCGCTCCACCAGCGCCAGGCCGACCTCCTCCTCCAACCGGCGGATCTGCTGGGAGAGCGCGGGCTGGGCGATGTGCTCCCGGGCCGCCGCCCGCGTGAAGTGGAGCTCATCGGCCAGCGTCACCAGGTACCGAAGTTGCCGCAGGTCCATAAGTCAAGCCTATAGATCAGTGGGCATACTGGTCTTGGACATCTAGGCTTGGCGGTGCGACTCTTCCCCGTGCAAGACCCTCTCCTCCCTCGGTCACGCCCCGTAACCCCGGCCTCATACCGCCGGGGTCGGGGCGTGGCTATTTAACCGCCGGGCGGCCTCGGCCCGGCATCCAGGACGAGGAGGCCGGCCGAATCATGCCGCTCGGTCGACCCGGCCGAACTCCTCGGTGTAGACCACGGCTCCCCCCGCTCCACCCGGACGATCGATCCGGCCCCGGTGCTCACCCCGACGCCCGTCTCGGTGAAGTCGCGCCCGAGCATGTCGGCCGCGTGCTCGGCGTTCCCGACCCAGGCCGCGACCAGCTCGGCCGGGCTCGCCACCCCCGGGGCAGCCGCACCCAGGCTCTCACCCCGGGCGAAGCCCATTCCCTCGGGTACGTAGCCGGTCGCCTGGATCCGCTGCATCATCGTCTCCTCGCCCGGGGCTGACGTGGTCGAGGTACCCCCCCGCCACCATGTTCCTGGCTGTGGTGCCCGGCGTCGCCCCGGGCACCTCCGGTCGCTGATCGCGGATCGCGGAGTCCCGGAGAGACGCGACGGGGCGCCGATCCGTGGCTCCGGCGGCTCGCGCCGGCCCCGCGCGTCGCCCCGAGGGTACCCTCGCCGTCCTGGGCCGCAAGCCCCTCGGCGCCCTCCGTCTCGAGCCTGTAATGAGTCCCCCGGGCCGAGCCTCAGCCCGCCGCCAGGCGCCGGAGCGCCTCCATGCCCGGGACGAAGAGGTAATGGCCCCCCCGCGTGGTGACGAACCGCCGGCCTTCGGTCAGGAACCTCGGCGGGTCCCCCTGGATCGTCATCTTCGTCGCCGGGTCCCCGAGCAGGAAATCCTGATCGTCCCCGAGGCCGAACGCCGCCCCGTCGCCGAGCCACGCCGCCTGGACGAACTCGAACTGGCGGGCGATCGACGCGTTCAGGCAGACGAACACCAGACCCCGGTCGACCCCGGCTCCCCCCTCCCGGGGCCCGTAGGCCATTCCCCGGCGGATCAGCCGGTGACGCTTGGTCCGCACCGTGCCCCAACCCAGCGCGTCGCGCGGACTCGCCCGGCGGACGTGCGCCCCGAGCGGACACCGGCGGCCGTGGGGATCGTCCCCGTAGGCGAACTCGTTGTCGGGCTCGGGTGGGCCCGGCCCGGTCTGCGCCGGGCGCATCAGCGAGGTCCCGTCGTCCCGACGCCCGACCACCTCCCATCCGATCCGCCGGGCGACCCCCGGATCGCCCCCCGCCGCCTCGAGACGCCAGGCGTCCCACTCCTCGACGTGCTGGGCGAGCTTTCGCCAGACCATGAACGTCCCGTTGCGCAACATCTCCTCCTCCCCCCCGGGCACGACCCCGTCCTCGTCGAGGTGACCGAGCACGAACTCCCCGAGCCGGACCGGCCGCCATCCCAGCCGCCCCCGGACGCCCTCCCCCCGGGGGGAGCGGCCCGACCCGGCCACCGCCGGCTGGGAGAATCCGTCCCGGAAGCCGAAGTGCTCCCGGGCGTCGGGGAGGGTGTCGGTCACCTGGACCCGGGCCACCCGGAGTCCGCCGAGCCCCGCGACCTCGCCGGCCAGGGCCTCGGCCCCCCGGTCGCGCTCGCCGGCGCTCGCGGCGTAGACGGTCAGGAGCATGTCGGCCCCGCCCTCGCCGAGTCCGGCCTCCCACGAATCCGAAGCGCTCGGCCCCCGGTCCCCGAGCTCCCGCTCCGCCCGGGCGGCCATGCCCTCGCGGAAGTCCTCGGGAAGCGCCTCCAGCCAGGCCCGCCCCGGCGCCAGCGCCTCCAGGCCGCGGTAGGTGAAGGCGGCGTTCAGGGTCCTCGCCGGACGGTGCCCCGGCGGCCACGGCGCCCCCGTGGTCACCCGGGGGAGGATGTCCCGCACCAGGCGGCGCCCCTTCGCCCCGGCCCCGTCGGCGATGGCCAGGAAGACGTGGGCCGCGTGGTCGAGCGGGTACCCGCGCAGGACGTTGCCCTGGATGTCGTGCCCCGGGACCTCCCCGCCCTCCCCGCCCTCCCCGGCCTCCCCGGTCATCGGCGGAACTCCTCCCGGAAGGCGTGGGCCAGCCCGACCGGATCGAGGCCGGCCGCCCGGACCGCGAAGCCCGAGAGGCGCGCCCGGCGCCCGACCGCCGCGTTGACCTCGGCGACGCTCACCTCCGACCAGGCGGCCAGGACGTAGGGCGCCGCGATCGCGTGCGCCTCGAGGTAGGCACCCAGACGACCCGGATCCCCGGCCGCCTGCGGATCGCAGAAGGACCAGATCGCCGCGGCCGCCGGCCGGTCGGCCAGCTCGGCCAGGTAGCCCGCCCGGGACCCGTCGAACCGGCTCGAGAAGAACAGCTTGAACCCGTCGAGCGGGAGGACGACGAACCGGGCGAAGTGTGTCTGCGCCGTCATTCCCCCGAGCGGCCCCGTGGTGTCATCGAGTCCCCGGAGGTGTTCCCTTAATTCGTCCTCCCGGCCGGCTGTCACCCCCGTCACGATCACGACATCACCGGTCATGCTAGAGGCGCTCCTGCACCTCGACCAGGAAGCCGTCCCACCGCCGGGCGAAGTCGAGCGGACCGAGGCCGTCGGTCTCGGCGATGAAGCGCTCGAGGCGCCGGTCGAGCTCGAGCGCCCCCGCCACGATCTCGGCCGTCGTCCCGTCGGCGTACCCGGTGTGGAAGTGGTCGGCCCCGCAGTCGTGCTGGGCGATGAACGCGAGCAGCCCGGTCACCGGCAGGGGGCCCGGAAAGCCGGCCGTCCCGCCCCAGATCGCCCGCCACTGGAAGGCCATGGTCATCGCCAGGTCGGGAATGTAGCTCGCGCTCGACCCGGCCCAGTTGGTCTCGAAGACCATCGCCGGGGGCCTCCCCATACGCTCGAGCAGCGTCCACCGGCCGAGGGCGATGACGCGCATCTTGAGGATCGGGCCGACCAGCACGGTGGTCCGCGAGCCGAACCAGAAGACCAGGCGCAGCCACACGGCCCACGCCCGCCACCGGATGGGTGTCAGCGCGGTGACGACATGCCACCGTCCATAGCGCGACCCTTCCACGCCGATGACTCTAGCCATCGAGGACTCGAAGGTCATCTAAGGTCCCCACTCATACCCATGCCCACCAACCTCCCCCCGGACACCGAGTCGTTCGATGCCATCATCGTCGGGTCGGGGTTCGGCGGCTCGGTATGCGCCGCCCAACTCGCGGCCGCCGGGCTCGCCGTGGTCGTGCTCGAGCGGGGCGCCCCCTACCCCCCGGGGGCGTTCGCCCGGACCCCCCGGGAGATGCGCACCAACTTCTGGGACCCGGACGCCGGCCTCCACGGGCTCTTCGAGATCTGGTCCTTCGCCCAGGTCAACGCGATCGTCTCCGCCGGCCTTGGCGGGGGTTCCCTGATCTACGCCAACGTCCTCCTCGAAAAGCCGCCCGAGACCTTCGCCGACCGGGTGCTCCCCGACGGGACGCTCACCTCCTGGCCGGTCGACCACCCGGCCCTCGAGCCCCACTACGCCGCCGTGCTCGACGTCCTGCGCCCCGAGCGCCTCCCGGCGACCGAGCCCTACGCCTCGATCCCCAAGGCCACCGAGTTCGCCCGGGCGGCCCGGGCCGCCGGGCTCGACGTCGACCATCCTCCCATGGCGATTCGCTTCGCCGACGCCGCCGGGCGGACCGAGCCCGGGATCCCGCTCCCCCCCGACGGCAACCTCCACGACCGCCCGCGGGTCACCTGCCGCCTCCTCGGCGCCTGCGACGTCGGCTGCAACGAGGGGGCCAAGAACTCCCTCGACATGACCTACCTGACCGAGGCCAAGCGCCACGGCGCCCGGATCCGGACCCTCTGCGAGGCGGTCGCCGTCCACTCGAACCCCGCACCGGCCGGGGGGTGGCGGGTCCGCTACGTCCAGCACGCCGGGGCCCGGGCCGGCCACCGCCCCGACCTGCTCGACCCGACCGGGGAGATCGACCGGACGATCACCGCCCCGGTCGTGGTCATCGCCGCCGGCGCCCTCGGCTCGACCCGGCTCCTCCTCGGCCACCGGGCGGCCCTCCCCGGGCTCAGCCCTCAGCTCGGCCGGCGGTTCTCGACCAACGGCGACATGATCACCTTCGCCCGCGACTGCCGGACGACCCCCGGGGGCCGCGGCCCCCGGCGGGACCTCAGCCCGAGCCTCGGCCCAGTCATCACCACGAGCGCCCGGGGCTCGGTCGACGGCCACGACGTCTGGCTCCAGGACGCCGGGGGCCCCGACTTCAGCGAGTGGGGCTGGCAGGCGCCCGAGGTCCCCGGCGACCTCCTCGGACTCCTCCGGCGGATGCTCCTCCGCCGCGCCGCCGAGGCCATCGGCGGGAGTCGGCGGCGGACCCGGGTCAGCGCCGATGTCGCCGCCGCGTTCGGGACCGCCCGGTCGTCGGCCGCCATGCTCCCCCTCCTCTCGATGGGCATCGACGTCCCCGGGGGGCGCCTCAGCCTCGACGGCGACGTGCTCAACCTCGACTGGGACCCCCACGGGGACTCCCGCGGGTACTTCGACGCCGCCGAGGCGACCGCCCGGTCGACCGCCGCTCAGCTCGGCGGCCACCTCGCCCCGCGCTTCGGGCTCGCCCGGGCCCGGGCGATGACCGTCCACCCCCTCGGCGGGTGCCCGATGGGCCGCGACCGCGACCACGGGGTGGTCGACGACCACGGTGAGGTGTTCTCGGCCGACGGCCTCCATCGGGGCCTGTTCGTCGCCGACGGATCGGTGATGCCCGGGCCCGTCGGGCCCAACCCGAGCCTGACCATCGCCGCCGTCGCCCACCGCTTCTCGGCCCGGATGATCGAACGGGCCTCGACCGGGCCTCGACACGGATGATCGACCGGAGCTCGACGCCGAGGATCGACCGGGTCTCGGGCCGCTGAGCGATGGGCGGGGTCGGCTTCACCGAGGAGATGGCCGGGTGGGTGTCGTTCGAGGAGACCGACTTCAACCAGGCGCTCCACGCCGGGCGGCGGGCCCGGCGGACGGCGCTCGTCCACCTGCGGATCGACATCGACGACCTCGACCGCTTCATCGCCGACCCCGACCACCGGGCGAGCGCGGCCGGGTGGCTCGAGTGCGGCGAGCTCGGCGGGCGCCTCCCGATCGACGACGGGCGGTTCGAGCTGTTCGTCGAGACCCCGGATGCCCTCCACCTGCGCATGCGCTACCGCCTGTTCGCCCGGACCCCGGCCGGAGGCGAGCTGACCCTGGTCGGCTTCAAGCTCGTCGAGAACGATCTCGGGAGCGACCATTGGGCCGACCAGACCACCCTCTTCACCCGGGTCTACGCCGGCCGGGTCGAGGCCGATCCGCCGGGCGGGGAGCTCGGCCCGGGGCTGATCGCGACCGGCGTCCTGCGCATCTCGATCCGGGCCTTCATGCGCCAGCTGACCACCTACCGGGCCACGGCACCGACCCGCGGGGGGCGCCTGCGCGACGTCGCCCGCTTCCAGGCGTTCTTCCTGGCCAAGCTGATGCTGGCCTACGCCGCCGCCCCGGTCCACGGCCTCCCGAGCTTCCCCGCCGACCTCCCACCCCCGCCGCCACGGCCCGAATGGGAGCCCGTCCTCGGCCGGCCGGGCTTGGCGCGGCGGGTAGTCCCTCACACCACAGACGATGGCGTCGCCCTCAAGCTCGACCATCTCCGCCGGGAGGACCTTCCCCCGCCGACCCGGGGCCCGGTCCTCCTCTCCCACGGCGCCGGCCTGCGCGGCCAGATGTACTATGCCCAGCCGTCGGGGCGGACGCTGGTCGACGCCCTGCTCGAGGCCGGCTACGACGTCTGGGTCCAGCATTGGCGCGGGTCGATCGACCTTCCGACCGTCTCCTGGACGCTCGACGAGGTCGCCCGCTACGACCATCCGGCCGCCGTGAGGACCATCCTGGCCCAGACGGGCTCCCCGACGCTCAAGGCCGTCGTCCACTGCCAGGGCTCGGTCAGCTTCACGATGGCCGCCGCCGCCGGGCTCCTCCCCGAGGTCACCGAGGTCGTGGCCACTGGTGTGTCACTCCACATCAGGGTCCCGCGCGAGGCTGCCGAGAAGCATGTGATGGTTCCGACCCTGGCCCGACTCACACCCTGGATCGACGCCCAGTGGGCGGTCCGGCCCATCACCCCCCAGGGGAAGCTGCTCGCCCGCCTCGGAGCGATGTCCCCGTTCGAGCAGCGTGTGTCGGCCGCCCTCATGCACCGCCTCGCCGCCCACTTCAACCGCCGGTCGAATCCGGCGCCCGCGCATCCGGCGCAGACCCCCGCCCCGGCCGTCCATCCCGGATACCGCGGCGCCGCCGGGCCCGAGCACCCGGTCGGCCGGATGGCCAACTTCATGTACGGCGCCGGGGCCGACGTCCTCTGGCGCGGGGACAACGTCACCCGGGAGATCCACGAGTGGATGGGCCGCGAGCTCGGCAGCTCGCCCCTCAGCCTGTTCGGCCAGATCCGGGCGAGCGCCGCGCGCGGCCACGTCGCCCCCGCGGTCGCGCTCGACGGGCTCCCCCGGAGCTACGTCGCCTGTGCCCCCCGGACCGACGCCCGGTTCACGTTCGTCGTGGGTGGCGCCAACCGGATGTTCCTCCCGTCGGGGATGCGCGCGACATTCGAGCACTTCGACCGCCACGCCCCCGACGCGGGGCACGCCTTCGTCGAGCTCGACGGGTTCGGGCACCTCGACATCTACTTCGGCCGGGAGGCGCAGGCAAGGACCTTCCCGGTGGTGCTCGAAGGGCTTCGATCTGGGGGAGCGCGCTCGGCACCGGCGGCCAGGGTCCCGGACGAGGAGGTCGGGGAGGATGCGCCCGAGGGTGGGGGCTGAGATGGACGAGCCAGGCGACCGCGTGCGCGTCGACCGGTGGTTGTGGGCCGCCCGCTTCGTCAAGACCCGGTCGCTGGCCACCGAGACGGTCAAGGCCGGGCGGGTCCAGGTCGGCGGGTCGCGGGTCAAGCCGAGCCGGGAGGTCCGGGCCGGCGACACGCTCGAGATAACGCTCGGCGAGGTCCGGCGGACGGTGGTCGTCCGCGGCGTGGCCGCGCGCCGGGGGCCGGCCGCCGCGGCGGCGCTGCTCTATGCCGAGACCCCCGAGAGCATCGCCGAGCGCGAGCACCGGGCCGCCGAGGCCCGCCTGGCCCGACCCCCGGGCGCCGACGCCGGGGCCCGACCGACCAAGCGCGACCGCCGGCGAATCGACGCGGCCCGAGGCCGCGACTGACCGGCGGCGTCAGGCCGACGTATCGCCTCGCAGGGCCTCCCGGACGCGGACGCGGGCGCCTGTGCGCAGGATCGATCGTTCGTAGATCCGGGCGGCGACCCGGGCGGTGAGGCCGGTGGCCAGGAGGCAGAGGGCCGCGGAGACCAGGACGTCGCCGATGCTCGCGGCGCCGATCGCGTACAGGGTCGTGCTCGCGATCGGCGCGGTCGGCGGGATGTAGGCCAGCACCTTGAAGAAGGTCGGAGGCGACCCACCGAAGATCACCCCGAACGACAGTACGTAGGAGAGCAGGAGGGGCAGCGCGACCGGGAAGGTGACGTTCGAGGCGTCCGACTCGCGGGTGATGAGTGCGCCCGCGGCGGCGAACGCCGTGCAGTACAGCGCGTACCCGAGCACCAGCCACATCGCCCCGACCAGCACGACTCCGACCGCGGCTCCGTGGAGCAGCTCTGAGCCGGTGGCCGCCGCGGCGACGAGGAAGGTCGCGAGGACGGCGGCCACCTGCAGAAACGCCGTGACCCCCATGCCCAGGACCTTGCCGGTCAGCAGCTGGGACGGCCGGACGCTCCCGAGGAGAACCTCGACGACCCGGCTCGACTTCTCCTCGACCACGCCGCTGGTGATGCGCTGGCCGTAGATGAAGACGAGCAGGTAGATCAGGACGACGACGGCGAGGCCGGCGATCCGCGTGGAGAGCGGCGTCGGCGGCGGCTTCAGGCCATGGACCGCCAGCGCCGGGGCGGGGGCGGTGGTCGCCCGGGACGGTCCGGCGGCGAGCTGGGCGATCGCTCCGGCGAGCTGCGATCGGGCGTTGCTGTCTCCCTTGGCCGGCTGCTGCTCGATCAGCACCTCGCGCCCGGCGACGTACACCGCGTCGAGGTCGCCGTTTCGGAGCTTCGCCCGCGCCGCGCCGAGGTCGGCGAATACGATCGGGCTCACCTTCGCGTGGAGGACGGCCCCAGCTTGGCGCACGGTACCGGCGAGCGCCGCCGGGTCGCCGCCGACGACGCCGACCTTCGAGGCGCTGTTCCCGGCGCCGATGACCGCCGGGATCACGACCGCGGCCCCGACCGCGACCACGAGAATGGCCGTCGAGATCCGATAGGACCGGGCGGCCAGCCGCTCGCGCCACTCGCGACGCGCGACGAGCAGCGTCAGGGCCCACCACCCCCGGCTCACCGCTCCGCCCCCGCCCGGCCCATCGACTCGCGGAAGACCTCGGACAGTCGCCGGCGCTCGAACGCGAAGTGCTCGACCATCCCCCCGGCCCGAGCCGCGTCGAGGACCGCGTCGGCGCATGCGGCGTCGTCGAGGGCGACGGCGACCGTGCCCCCGTCGATGGACTTCACCCTCGCCCCGGGTGGCAGGGTTGACGCCCACCGGCCCTCCCGGTCGCCGGCGACCCGGACCGCGAGGTGCGGCCGCCCCCCGCGCGCCAGGTCGTCGACGCTCCCGTGAGCGACGAGGTACCCGTGGTCGATGATCGCGACCTCCTCGCACAGGTGCTCGACGAGGTCGAGCTGGTGACTGGAGAACAGGACGGTCACCCCGTCTCGGGCGCGCTCGCCGAGCACCGCGCTCAGCTCGTCGATCCCGACGGGGTCCAGCCCCGAGAACGGCTCGTCGAGCACGAGCAGCTCCGGGTCATGTACGAGCGCCGCGGCGAGCTGGACCCGCTGCTGATTGCCGAGCGACAGCTCCTCGACCTTCGACTCGACGCGGTCGGCCAGCCCGAGCCGCTCGAGGATCGCCCGGCCCGAACGCTCGGCCGCTGCCGCGTCCATGCTGTGGAGGCGCCCGAAGTACTCGACCTGGTCGAGCACCTTCATCCCCGGGTACAGGCCCCGCTCCTCGGGCATGTAGCCGAAGCGCCGGCGGGCCACGGGATCGACGGGCCGACCGGCGAAGCGAATCGACCCGGAGTCGAGCGCCGTGACCCCGAGCACCGCCCGCATCGCGGTCGTCTTACCCGCGCCGTTGGGCCCGAGGAAGCCGAACACCTTTCCCGCCGGCACAGTGAACGTGAGTCCGTCGAGCGCCGCCACCTCACCGTAGCGGCGATGCAGGTCATCGAGCTCCAGCACCGCACCGACGCTACCAGGCATCGCGTAGGCACATGACGAGGGGCGGTGTGAGCCCCTCGGGCGCCGCCGCCCGGGCGGCCCCCCGGCTCCGCACCCAAGGCCGATGTCCCGGTTACCCGTCGGACAGATCTACCCGCTCCCGGGGGATGTCCGGGTCGAGCTCGTGTCTGGCGATCACCGCGGCGGTCGGAAACTGTGCCGCGAGCAGGCGGTGGACATGGCGGCGCAGGGGCGCATCGACCACCACCGCGATCTCCGCGGCTCCGAGGCGGCGGCGCGACTCCCCGAGGCGCTCGAGGATCTCGCCGGCCCGCGCCAGCGCGTAGACCGGGACACGCCCCGGCTCCGAGGCCACCGCCCGCCGCACGGCGTCCTCGGCCGCCGGCCCGAGCTCGAGCACCGGCACCCCGGGCCGGGGGTCGTGGGGGCCGAGTCGCTCCCGCAGCCACTCGGCCATCGCCCCGGCGGTCCGCCCGATGTGGTCGGCGGGTGCCGCCGCGAGCGCCTCGCACTCCCGGGCGAGCTCGGGGCTGCGCACGAGCTTGCGGATCAGCTCCATGA
>JAXDHK010000457.1:0-2980 GCA_034664545.1 Solirubrobacteraceae bacterium | reverse complement strand
GACCTGCCCCTGCCCGACGGGCCGGGCAAGGCCCTGAAGCTGACGATCGGTCCGGTCCAGGACCGGATTCCGATCTACCTGGCGGCGATCGGCCCGAAGAACACGGCGCTGGCCGGAGAGATCGCCGACGGGTGGATCCCGACGCTCTTCTCCCCTGAGCACGTCGCCGAGTCCCGGAGCCTCCTCGACGAGGGGGCCGCCCGGGCCGGCCGGACGCTCGAGGGCTTCGACATCGCCCCGACGGTGAGCGTCTTCGTCACCGACGACCTCGAGGCGGCCCGGCAGGCGATGCGGCCCCTGGTCGCCCTCTACGTCGGGGGGATGGGGTCGCGGGGGCAGAACTTCTACAACCAGCTGATGGTCCGCTACGGGTTCGAGGCGGCGGCGGCCGAGATCCAGGACCTCTACCTGGCCGGCCGGCGGGAGGAGGCGATGGCGGCGCTCCCGGACGGGCTGATCGACGCGGTGACGCTGTGCGGGCCCCGGGAGCACGTCCGCGACCGGCTGGCCGTCTACCGGGAGGCCGGGGTCGGGACGCTCGGCGTGACCCCGCTGGCCTTCACGGCGGCCGACCGGCTCGAGCAGCTGCGCCTGGTCGCCGAGCTCGCGGCCTGAGGCGGGTCCGGGGATGGGCGCTCGGCGTCTGCGGTTGCTGCTGGGGGCGTTCGGGGACCCGGGCCACGCGTTCCCGATCATCGCCCTCGGCCGAGCCCTCCACGCCCGGGGTCACGAGGTCACGATCCAGACCTGGCGGCGGTGGGCCGGGGACATCGAGGCCCTGGGGATCGGCTTCGCCCCGGCCCCCGAGTACCCCGTCTTCCCGACCGAGGGGCGTCCGCTGAAGCCGTACGCCGCCGTCGTCCGGGCCGCGGCCGAGGCCGGTCCGCTGGTCGCCGAGCTCCGGCCCGACGCCGTCGTCGCCGACATCCTGACCCTGGCTCCGGCCCTGGCGGGCGAGCGGGCGGGGGTTCCGGTGGCGACCCTCATCCCCCACGTCCACCCGGCCGGCGCACCCGGCTTCCCGGTCTATTCGGTCGGGGCGCGCCTGCCGCGGACGGCGGGCGGACGGGCGATGTGGGAGGTGCTCGGGCGGCCGGTGGCCCGGGGGCTCGAGCTCGGGCGGACCGAGCTGAACGAGACCCGCCGTCGCCTCGGGCTGGGCCCCCTGGCCCACCACCACGGGGGGATCAGCCGGGAGCTCTGCCTCGTGGCCACCTTCCCGGGGCTCGAGTACCCCCGGGCCTGGGCGCCGCACGAGCACGTCGTGGGTCCGCTGCTGTGGGAGCCGCCGACCGCGGACGTCGAGCCCCCGGCGGGCGAGGAGCCGCTCGTGGTCGTCGCCCCGTCGACCTCGCAGGACCCGGGGCAGCGCCTGCTCCGGGCGAGCCTCGACGGACTGGCCGAGCTGCCGGTCCGGGTCCTCGCCACCTGGAACCGCCGGCCGCCGGACCGGCCCCTCCCGACTCCGGGGAACGCCCGGGTGGTCGACTGGTTCTCCTACGCCCGGACGATGCCCGCGGCCGCGGTCGTCGTCTGCCACGGGGGCCACGGGACCGTGGTCCGGGCGCTGGCCTGCGGGGCCGCGGTCGTGGCCTGCCCGGCGGCGGGCGACATGAACGAGAACGCCGCTCGGGTCGACTGGGCCGGGGTCGGGGTGCGCGTCCCCCGGCGCCTGGTCAGCCCGACGACCGTCCGCCTGGCGGTGACGCGGGCCCTCGTCGACCGGCGCCTGCGGGCCCGAGCCGGGTCCCTGGCCGCCTGGGCCACCGTCCACGACCCGGGAGCGCGGGCGGCGGCGCTGATCGAGGACCTGGCCGCCCGGACGTGAGGGGGGTCAGCCGGGCTCGGCGCGGGCGCCCGAGGAGAGCGGCTGGGGGCCCGGGGGTCGGCGTGTCTCGCGGACGCCGGCCCCGGGCGGATCCTCGGGTCCGGACCAGGCGGACGTGGCCGGGCATCGGCGACGGAGCCGGAGCTTCCACCAGTCACCGTCGGGGGTGCGGCTGAAGTAGAGCCCGCGGCCGGCGAGGGTGAGCTGGGCGACGACGTGGCCGGGCCCACGGCGACGGACCCGGAGGCCGGCCCCGAGGAGGATGGCGAGGCCGAGGAGGGGGAGCACGACGACCCGCACTCAGCCTCCGGCGGGCGCGAGGGCGGCCCCGGGCGTCTCGTTCGACTCCGCCATGGCCGGATTCTCGCACGCTCGGGGTTCGGGCTTCGGGCCCCGCCCGACCGCCCGCCGGCTCCGGCCCGGGTGGGTCGAGGCGGCCGGCAGGAGCCGGGGGAACTCCGGGGGTGGGACTCGAACCCACAACCTTCGCCTTAACAGGGCGCCGCTCTGCCGATTGAGCTACCCCGGATAGTCCGACCACGGTCCGGCCGATCTCGACCGCGCCGTGGGAGGCGGAGCATAGTGGGACGTCTCGCCCCGCTTCACCCCACCCGCCCCCGCCACCCGGGCCGCCGGGTCAGGCGGCGCCGATCGTCGACGGCCACCGGCGAGCCGCCGGGCTCGACGACATCGAGCCGCGGACCTCGGCGGGTGTCCGGCTAGCCTGCCCCGGGTGAGCCTCGCAGACGACGCGCCGGGCCGGGGGCGGGCGTGGCGCCACGCTGCCCACGCGGCGATCTGCGACGTAATCCAGACGTGGGCCCACGGGACGGTCGTCCGGGCGACCCGTTACCCGGACCTCCACTCGTTCAACGTCGTTCGAGTCGAGAACCACCCGCGGATCGGCGTCGGGGAGCTGGTGAGCTTCTCCGAGGAGGCACTCGTCGCGGCGGACTCGCCCGATCAACCGTCGGAGTACCTCACCGAGGCCCGCGATGTCGCGGCTCGCCGGGGCGCTCGGGTTCTCGCCGTCCGGGACGGGGACATGGATGTCGGCTTCGTCGAGCTCGAGCGGGTCGGGTCGGGAGCCGAGATCACCCTGGTCTACGTCCTCCCCGATCACCGGGGCCGGGGTCTCGGGGCGGCGCTGGT
>JAXDHK010000456.1:0-4467 GCA_034664545.1 Solirubrobacteraceae bacterium | reverse complement strand
GTCGGCGTCGGCGCTCCCCTGGACGTCTCCCTCGAGCACGCCGACCCGGAGGCCGTTCATGTCGCCGAGGGTCGCCTCGAGCAGCGTCGTCTTCCCGGCGCCCGGGGCGCTCATCAGGTTGACCACGCTGACGCCCGACCGGTCGAAGTCGTCGCGGTTGGCCCGCGCGATCGTGTTGTTCGCGTCCAGCGCGTCCTCGACGATCCTCACTTTGGTGCGGTGCATGCAGCCTCCTTCTCGTCGACCTCGATCGAATCGACCTCGAACTCCTCGCCGGCGATGATGGCGACGTCGGCGCTTGCGCAGTTGGGACAGCGGAAATGGGGGATGTCGGGCTCCCAGGCCTCGGTGCAGGCCCGGCACTGGAGCCGGGTGGGCACCTGGATCAGCTCGAGGCGGGCGCCCTCGCAGCACGTGTCGCGGGCGGCGAAGTCGAAGTAGAACTCGAGCGACGGGAGCACGACCTGGCGCATGCCGCCGACGGTCAGGGTGATCAGCGTGACCTTGCGGTCGTCGGCGTGCTTGAGGACGGTGTTGACGATCGCCCCGGCCAGGGACATCTCATGCACGGCGGAGCTCCTCGATCGTCTCGAGCGCGACCTCCACGGCCCGGGCGGCCCCGGCCTCCCCGGCGTCGGCGTCGCACGGGACGATGAGGACCCGGCCCGGCCAGCCGCCGGTGTGCTTGATGAAGTGGAGCACGGTCGGGGCGTCCATGGCGTGGGGATCGAGATCCTGGCCGTCCTCGATGGTCGCGTCGATCATGGTCTCGTCGGCCTCGGCGACCTCGCCGCCGCCGGGAGTCACGTCGATCAGGACGACGGCGTCGTAGGCCCGCATGACGTCGTAGGCGATGTCGAGGGCGCCGGTCCCGAGCTCGTGGACGGTGACGCCGCTCGGGAGCTCCTGCTCGCCGAGGATCCGGGTCAGGGCGGCAGCGGCGGTCCCGGGGTCGGTGTCCCAGCCGTCGCCGATCCCGGCGATGAGGATCAGCCGCTGGTGGGGCCGGGGCGGGCCGACCCGCTCGGCGGTGTTGCCGGGCGTGCTCACGCCGGGACCTCGGCCTCGGGCGGGACCTCGACCTCGGGCGGGAAGAAGAACAGGTAGCGGCCCGACTCCCGGAGGATCTCCTGGGCGGCGTCGTCGTCGACGGTCACGCCGAGGTAGACCTTGCCGTTGGTGTCGACGTAGACCCGCTCGAGGGTGGCGATCCGCCCGTGGAGCATCTTGTCGTAGGGGTCGCGGTCGACCCCCGGCCGGAGGATCAGCTTGTCGCCGAGCTCGACCAGCCTTCCGTCGAGCTCGACCGAGTGCTCCCCGGGAATGACGACCGGCCCGCCGCCGGGAGGCGGCCGGAAGCCGCCGGCGCTCTTGGCCCCGCCGCCCGAGCTAGCCATCCCGGAGCACCTCGCTGGTCGGCTTGAGGCCCCCGTGGAGGCGGATCATCTCCTCGGGGGTGGTGGCCAGGGCCCGGGCGATCATCTCGCGCACGGCCGGGTCCTGGTCGGCGATCGATGCCCGCTCGGCCTCGGAGAGGGCGTGGACGTGGAGGAGGAGGGCCTCCTCGATCTCGGAGTTGTCGAACAGGTTGACCCGGCTCTCCTCGGCGATCCGCGGATGGTCGGGGAGGACGATCGCCGCGCCGAGGATGGCGTCGTCCTCGGGGGTGGCCAGCACCGGGAAGGTGTTGATGCTCTGGCAGCCCTCGGCCTCCAGGGGGGAGACGAAGCGCCCGCCGGCGACCTTGACCACGATGTGGGTCGAGATCAGCGAGTGCATGAGGGCCCCGCCCCGGTCGAGGCCGTCGGGGACCTCGACGGTGTTGTGGATGGCGCAGGACACCCGCCACTGGCCGTCGGGCCCCGGCTCGGAGGCCAGCTCGACTCGGCCCTCGGGGAAGGGCTCGGTCGCCGACTCGCCGAAGGCGATCGGGCCGATCGGGACGCTCCGCTCGGCCGCCTCGTGGCGCTCGCCGCTCGGGGTCAGGAACCAGACGGTGGCGCTGAGGGTGGCGTCGTCCTGGGCGTCGGCCAGGCACTCGAGCCGGGCGAGGTCGAAGGTGGCCCCGCTGTCGGCCGCGTACCGGGGGGGATAGACGATCCCGAACGGGGTCGGCGTGGCGTTCTTGGTGGCGCCGGGGGTGTAGGGGTAGAGGGCGTAGCCTTCGTAGAGCAGCGAGCTGACAAGCTCATCCAGCATTGTCGAGCAGCTCCGTGACACAGGCGTCGAAGGTCGGAAGTCCCCGAGATCCCCGGAGGGCGTGGAGCCGGCCGAGCGTCTCGGTGTGGAGCCGGACCCAGCCGCCGTTGGGGTAGTGCTCGTTGATCATCTTCTTCCACGCCGCGATCGGCATGTGGAACTGCGCGCGGGTGCTCCAGTCGATCTGGGTGATCTGGAGGTCGCCGTCCTCGTTGCGGTAGTAGACGCTTCCGCTGAAGTGGAAGCTCAGGGGGACGCCGCCGTCGGCCAGGCCGTAGAAGTACTTGGCCGAGGAGACCTCGAGGTCGTAGGTGCAGGGGACGTGGAGCTCGAAGGCCCGGGCCCCGGTGAAGGACTGGACCATCTTGTCGATCCGGGCCCACTCGAAGCTGTGGGTGGTCGCCCCCCAGCGCTCGGGCTCGCCGAAGAGCTCGGCCAGCCGCTCCCGGGTCTCCGGGTCGTAGGTCCGCCGGGCGGGGTCGATGTGGATCTGGGTGCTCAGGGCGATCGCGTACACGTCGTGGCCCTTGGGCTCGACGGCGTTGATCGTGAAGACCATCGTCGGGACGGCGGCGTAGGCGAGCGGGGCGACGCTGATCACCGAGAACTCGGGGAGCGGGGTGCGGACCGCTGCGTCGGGGTGGTGGACTCCTGCCATGGTGTTTCTAGCCTCCCTGGTACGCGCCGTCCTTGGCGCGCAGCTCCTCGAAGAATGTCGGGACGGTCTTCTCGATCGCCGTGCCTCCGGAGATGCCCTCCCAGTTGGACTTGATCAGTCCGACCAGGCGGTAGCAGGCGTCGATCGGGGCGATCGCGTACTGGTGCTCGTCGCCCATCCGGTTGACGAGCAGGGCCTCACCGTCGATGTCGAGGTGCTCGAGCACGGGATTGGCCGCCACGAGGCGGTCCCAGGCTTCGAGGTCGAGCTCGCACTCGGTGGCCCCGGCCGGACTCGGATACATCCCGACCACCCGGTCCTCGAGACCGCTCCGCATGAAGAAGGCCAGACCGATCGGAATCGCGAAGTTGGCCCACATGTCGTCGGAGCACTCGAAGTCCTCGAGCCAGACCGTCCGCATCCCGGCCGGCCGGTACTCGGGATCACCCGAGTGCTTGGCCCAGCACACCTCGCACGAGCAGACGATCCGCCGCTCGACGAGGTGCAGGAGGTGCCGGTGGTCGCTGGGGACGGTCGTCTCGCAGAGCTCGCAGCGCTCGACGTCGGGTGCCGGGGGGGGCTTGGCGAGGCCGCGCATGCGCGTGACCAGTTCCGCCCGCTTGCGGGCGGCGATCATCGCATCTAGTTTGCTCATACGGCTACTTTACCATCGAGCAAAGGCACCGGATCGAGCTGTAGGGGCTCGTTTCCGGCCGCCCGCCCAGCGCGCGGCAAGTCGAACTCGACGCCGCACTCGCCGCATCGAAGCATGCGTCCGAGGAGCTCGCCGTTGTGGAGCGTCGCCCCGCACGAGGCGCAGGCGTCACGGTAGGCGAGCAGGGAACCGGCCACGTTGGCGACGAGCAGCGGGGTCCCGTCGGCGTCGAACGCGACGAGCTCACCCGGGCTGATCCCGGCGACTCCGTCGAGGGGCACCCAGCTCGGGGCGGCCTCGACCGTGGCCAGGGGAAGCTCGAAGCCGGTCGGAGCCGGTCCTTCGGCGATCGGGGCCTCCTCGATCACGCCTTCGACCTCGAGTCCCTCGAGATCCGGTGCGTGCTCGTCGAGTGCCTGCTTGATCGCCATCTCGAGCGTCGCCTGAGAGGCGGAGCACCCACTGCAGCTGCCCTGCAGCCGCAACCGGGCGACCCCGTCCTCGAGCGAGAGGAGCTCGACGTTCCCGCCATGGGACTCCATGTACGGGCGGACGCTGTCGAGCGCCTCGGTCACGCGATCCTCGAGGCTGATGGGGTAGAGGTCGTGGATCAGCAGGAGGCTGCCCACGGCGCCGTCCTCGACCAACTCGTCGCGGATCGCGGCGCCGGCAGGTCCAGCCTGCTCCAGCGCCGCCATGATCCGTACGAGTCCGTCGCCGTACAGCTCCATTACGGCTGAGACCATCTCCTGAGCGAGCTCACGGGCATGGACATCCGACAGTCCGTCGATCTGCTCGCTCAGGATCTGGACACGGCCGGCGAGATCCTCGCCGGCCGTGACCTCTTGACTCTTTCCTAGCACAGGCCCGTCGGCGTGTGAACGACCTTCTTCACCTTGCCGTTGCCCAGGTACATGTGCGTACCGCACGGGAGGCACGGATCGAAGCTCCGCAC
>JAXDHK010000455.1:0-3129 GCA_034664545.1 Solirubrobacteraceae bacterium | reverse complement strand
GGACCTCGTCGAGCGTTACGCGGCGCTCTACGGGCGGCGGTCCTACGCGCCGCAGGAGGAGCGGCGCCGCCTGACCGGGCTCGTGCGCCGCAAGCGCGAGGCGGGGAGCGGCCCGTTCCGGGGTCGGGATCCGCAGGCCCGGGAGGGGGTGAAGACCCAGCGAGCCGCCGAGGAGAGCCGGCAGGAGAGCCTGTTCTGAGACCGCCGGGGGGAGAGTCGTCTCGTCGGGGCCGCAGTGGCGGGGGCGATCCGCCCTAACGCCGGCGCGGAGGAACCGGACGATGCGCGGCCCCCGCCGCCGGCGGCGGTCGGCGGGGTTTCGGTGCCGAACGCGGGGGGTAATGGCCGGCCACAATGAGCCCGGCGGTCGAGACCAACCGCATCCGTACCCGGATTCCGGCGCGCCTGGACCGGCTGCCGTGGTCGCAATGGCACTGGATGATCCTCATCGGGCTCGGGACGGTCTGGATCCTCGACGGCCTCGAGGTCACGATCGTCAGCTCGATCGGGGCGCGCCTCTCGGAGTCGGGGAGCGGCCTCGGCATCACCAAGAGCCAGGTGGCCGGGGGGGCGGCGGCCGCGTACGTGTCCGGGGCGTGCGTCGGGGCGCTCCTGCTCGGGTGGCTGACCGATCGCCTCGGGCGCAAGCGCCTGTTCATGCTCTCCCTGAGCGTCTACCTGATCGCCACGCTGGCGACCGCCTTCTCGTTCAACGTCTGGTGGTTCCTCGTGTGCCGGTTCGTGACCGGCATGGGGATCGGGGGGGAGTACGCGGCGATCAACTCGGCGATCGACGAGCTGATCCCGGCCCGGGCCCGGGGGCGGATCGACATCGTGATCAACGGGAGCTTCTGGATCGGGGCGGCGCTCGGCTCGCTGCTGTCGATCGTCGCGCTCGACACGAGCCTCTTCCCCGAGAACCTCGGGTGGCGGCTGGCCTTCGGCGCGGGGGTCGTGCTCGGCATCGGAGTGCTGATCGTCCGTCGCAAGGTCCCCGAGAGTCCGCGCTGGCTGTTCATCCACGGCCGGGAGGACGAAGCCGAGGAGATCGTCGGCGACATCGAGCGGCAGGTGCAGGAGCAGACCGGGGCAGAGCTCGAGGAGCCCGACCAGGAGATCACGGTGCGCCAGCGGCGGAGCATCGGCTTCCTGACCATCGCCCGGACCATGCTCAAGCGCTACCCGCGGCGGACGATCCTCGGCCTGTCGCTGTTCGTCGGGCAGGCGTTCCTCTACAACTCGATGCTCTTCAGCGCCGGGGACATCCTGACGACGTTCTTCAAGACCGCCACGGGTGACGTCCCGTACTACCTGGCGGCCTTCGCGATCGGCAACTTCCTCGGCCCGCTCCTGCTCGGCCGCCTGTTCGACTCGGTCGGGCGCAAGCCGATGATCGCCGGGACCTACGTGCTCTCGGGCTCACTGCTCCTGGTCACGGCGCTCCTCTTCCGGAGCGGGGCCCTCGACGCGACGACGCTCACCGCCTGCTGGTGCGCCGTCTTCTTCTTCGCCTCGGCCGGGGCGAGCTCGGCCTACCTGACGGTGAGCGAGATCTTCCCGATGGAGACCCGGGCGCTGGCGATCGCCTTCTTCTACTCGATCGGGACGGCGGCCGGAGGGATCGCCGGTCCCCTGCTCTTCGCCAAGCTCGTGGCGACCGGGTCGACGACCCAGGTCGCGCTCGGGTTCGCCCTCGGAGCGGTGCTGATGATCGCCGCCGGGGTGGTCGAGGCCTTCCTCGGGGTCAAGGCCGAGGGCCAGAGCCTCGAGGACATCGCCACGCCGCTGACCGCCGAGGACTCCGGCTCGGACTCCTCGGGCAAGGGCCCGTCGCGCCCCCGGCCGGCGGCCGCCCTCGGCTGAGCCGCGGCTACCGCTTGTCCATCTGGGCGCGCTCGAACTCGAGCGCGACCTCCTCGGTCCCGCCGATCCGGCTCATCCGGTCGACGAGCTCGGGGGCCACGCCCCCGAGGATGCCGCCGACCCGAAGCAGGACGGGCGCGACGTCGATCTCGGCCTTGTCGCGCCGGATCGCCCGGACCACGGCGGCCGCGACCTGCTCGGGCGTACGGGTCCCGACTCCGGCCGGAAGCTTTATCGCCGTGTCGGCGTACATGCCGGCCTCCCGGATGAAGCCGGGAAAGATCGTCGAGACGCCGATCCCGGCTGGCCGGAGCTCGGCCCGGAGGGCGAGCGAGAAGCCGCGGAGGCCGTACTTGGTCGCGTTGTAGAGCGAGCTCCCCGGGGTGGCCGTCTTGCCGGAGATCGATGACATGAACACGACGTGGCCGCGGCCCCGGGCCACCATCCCCGGGGTCAGGGCGTGGGCGAGGACGATCGGTGCCCGGAGGTTGACGTCGAGGGCCCGGTCGACCTGGTCGATCGCATAGGTCGAGAGGCGCCCGGTTCCCGGGATGCCCGCGTTGGCCACGAGGATGTCGACCTCCCGGGCAGCGACGGCCAGACGCCCGACGGCCGCCGGGTCAGACAGGTCGCAGACCAGGACCCGGGCCCCGAGCTCATCGGCCAGGGGCTCGAGCACGCCGACCCGCCGGCCGGTCAGGAGCAGGTCCCCGCCCTCGGAGGCCAACCGCCGGGCGATCGCGGCCCCGAGTCCGCCGGTGGCGCCGGTCAACAGCACCCTCTGCCCGGCGATCTCCACATCGGTGAGTCTAGTTCCCCGCCCGCTCGCCGGGACGGTCGAGCCGGGGGACTGTCGATTTCGCCGGTCTCCGTTCGTCTATAGGCGACCATTACCAAGAGGAGGACCGATGAAGTACATGCTCCTGATCCATCAAGGCACCACCCCGACCCCGCCGTCCGAGGAGTGGGACAACCTCTCGGAGGAGGAGAAGGGCGCCGTCTACGCCGCCTACCAGGCGATCAACGAGAACCCGGCGGTCACGCCGGGACTCCATCTCCAGCCGCCCGAGACGGCGACCACGGTCCGGGTGGCGGACGGGCGGACCCTGACCACCGACGGCCCGTTCGCCGAGCTCAAGGAGGCGATCGGCGGCTTCCTCGTGTTCGAGGCCGGCGACCTCGACGCGGCGATCGAGTTGGCCTCCCGAATCCCGGCGGCCCGGATGGGCGGGGCGGTCGAGGTTCGTCCGGTGGTCGAGTGGTAGC
>JAXDHK010000454.1:0-6340 GCA_034664545.1 Solirubrobacteraceae bacterium | reverse complement strand
TTCGGCTCTACCGCTCCGACACCGAGATCGTCCGTCTCGCCCAGGCCGAGGGCTACCTCCAGATGTCCGAGAACCGGGCCCTGATCCTCGTCGAGGAGGCGGTGGATCCGGGGCAGCTGGATCGGGGGGAGCTCGAGGCCCGCCTCGACCGGGCCCGGCGCGACGCCGATGCCGCCCCGGACGACAGCGAGGAGCTCGCCCGCGCCCGCCGCGACGTCCGCCGGGCCGAGGCGTTCCTCGGGGTGGCGGACGGCCGCCACTAGCCGCACGGCATGGACGAGCGTCAACTCGCGGCGCGCCTGATCGCCTACGACACGTCCTGCCCCGACGGGCTCCGCAGCGCCGCCGCCTTCGTCAAGGGCTGGCTCGAGACGAACGACATCGCCGTCGAGGAGACCGATCACAACGGCCTCCCCGTCCTCCTGGCCGAGGTCGGCCCGGCTGACGGGCCGTCGGTGATCCTCCACGGCCACCTCGACGTCGTCCGGGCCCGGCCGGGCCAGTTCGAGCCGCGGGTGGACGGCGACCGCCTGATCGGCCGGGGCGCCTACGACATGAAGGGGGCGCTCGCCGGGATGCTGTTCGCCCTGCGCGACGCGACGCGCCAGGACAAGGTCCGCCTGCGCCTGCTCTGCGTCCCCGACGAGGAGTCCGAGGACGTCGACGAGCGGGCGACCGACGCCCTGGTCGCCGCCGGCCTGCGCGCCGACTTCGCGATCACGGGCGAGCCGACCGACCTCCAGATCGGAGTCGAGGCCAAGGGGGTGATGGCGGTCCGGGTCGAGCTGACCGGGACGGCCGCCCACGGGTCGACGCCCTGGGTCGGGGACAACGCCATCCTCAAGGCCTACGACGCGTTCCGCCGGGTCGAGACCATGCCGTTCAGCCGGGTGTCCTCCGAGCTCTTCGACCGCCCGTCGATCAACCTCGCCCGGATCGGCGGGGGCGACGCCTTCAACAAGGTCCCCGACACCTGCTGGATGGACATCGACATCCGCTATCTCCCGGGCCAGGATCCCGAGGCGATCCTCGCGCAGATCCGCGAGATACCCGACCTGGAGATAACCCGACGCCTGCACCGGTCCCCGGCGACCGTCTCGCGGTCGAACCCCTACGTGCTCGCCCTCGCCGAGGCGGCCGGGCGCAGCGGCGGGGCCGACGTGCTGAGCGTCGGGCGCGACGGCGCCTCGGATGCCATCTCGTTTCTGGCCGCCGGCGTCCCGGCCGTCGAGTTCGGCCCGGTCGGCGAGGGACACCACGGACCCGGGGAGTGGGTCTCGCTCTCCTCACTCCAGCACTACCGGGGCGCGCTCGGCGGGTTCGTCGCCGCGCTCGCCGCGGACCTCGAGCGCACGCAGGGGGCGAAGCTCCGGGCCGTCGACGGCGGCCGGGCCTGACCGGACGGGGCTGGCCTGGAGGCCGCCGTCGGGGAGGCACCTATAGCCTGCCGGGCATGGATGGGACCCGCGAACCGGTCGGCGTGATCGGCACGGGCTACGTCGGGCTCGTCACGGCGGCGGGCTTCGCCGAGCTCGGGAGCCGTGTCTACTGCGTCGACATCGACGCCGAGAAGGTCGAGCGGCTGCGCCGGGGCGAGATCCCGATCTACGAACCGGGGCTGAGCGAGGTGATCGAGCGCAACCGCGAGCGCCTGCACTTCTCGACGACCCTCGACGAGGCGCTCGAGCACGCCCGGCTGCTGTTCGTCGCCGTCGGGACCCCGCCGACCTACAGCGGCGACGCCGATCTCTCGGCCGTCCAGGCCGTGGTCGACGCGATGCCGCGCTCGGACCGGCACGCCCTGGTCATGAAGTCGACGGTCCCCTCGGGCACGGGCGCGGCGATCAAGCGCGGTCTCCGGGCCGACGGCCGGGCAGGACTGGCCTATGTCTCGTGCCCCGAGTTCCTCAAGGAGGGCTCGGCGGTGGCCGACTTCGCCCACCCCGATCGGGTCGTCGTCGGCGACGACGGCGACTGGGCCGGGGACGCGGTCGTGGCCCTCTATGCCCCGCTCGGGGCTCCGCTCGTACGGACCGACATCGCGAGCGCCGAGATGGTCAAGCTCGCCTCGAACGCCTTCCTGGCCACTAAGATCTCGTTCATCAACGAGATCGCCAACGTCTGCGAGGAGACGGGCGCGGACGTGGTCGAGGTGGCCCGGGGGATGGGCCTCGACCAGCGGATCGGCGAGGCGTTCCTGCGGCCGGGGATCGGCTACGGCGGCTCGTGCTTCCCCAAGGACGTCTCGGCCCTCAAGCAGCTTGCCGGGAACTCGGGCTACCACTTCCAGCTCCTGAACGCCGTGATCGAGGTCAACGAGCTCCAGAAGCGGCGGGTCGTGGCCAAGCTCCAGAAGCACCTCGGGTCCCTGGTCGGCCAGACGGTGGCGCTGCTCGGACTCGCCTTCAAGCCGAACACCGACGACATGCGCGAGGCGTCCTCGCTCGTGCTCTCGGCCCGCCTCCAGGCCGAGGGCGCCCGGGTCCAGGCCTACGACCCGGTCGCCGCCGAGGAGGCCCGGGCGCTGATGCCGGGGGTGGCCGCCTTCGCCGGGTCGGTGCTCGACGCCGTCCGGGGGGCCGACGCGGTCGTGCTCGTGACCGAGTGGGAGGAGTTCTCCGGGCTCGACTGGGTGGAGCTGGCCGCGGCGATGGCCGGCGCCCTCGTCGTCGACGGACGCAACGCCCTGGACCCGGGCGTGGTCCGGGCCGCCGGGCTCGTGTACGAGGGCATCGGACGCCCGCTGGCCGTCCCCGAGGCCGCCGGGCGGGGCCGGGGCTGATGCAGGCGATCATCCTCGCCGGAGGCGAGGGCACGCGAATGCGGCCTCTGACCACCTCGATGCCCAAGCCGGTGATCCCGCTCGTCGACCGGCCCCTGATCGTCTTCATGCTCGAGTGGCTGCGCGAGCACGGCGTCGACGACGTCGTGCTCTGCTGCGGCTTCCTGGCCGCCAGCGTCGAGTCGGCACTCGGGGACGGGTCGTCCCTCGGCCTGCGCCTGCGCTGCATCGCCGAGCCCGAGCCGCGGGGGACCGGAGGGGCGCTCAAGTACGCCGAGGAGCTGCTCGACGAGCGCTTCCTGATGCTCAACGGCGACGTCCTCACCGACCTCGACCTGACGGCGCAGATCGCCCGGCACGAGTACCGGGCGGCCCGGGGGACGCTCGCCCTGGTCGGGGTGGACGACCCGACCGCCTACGGGCTCGTCCGGATGGCCGCCGACGACGCGGTCACCGAGTTCGTCGAGAAGCCCCGGGCCGACGAGGTCGACACCAACCTGATCAGCGCCGGAGCCTACGTCCTCGAGCGCTCGGTGCTCGAGCTGATCCCGGCCGACCGGAACGTCTCGATCGAGCGCGAGGTCTGGCCGGCGATGATCGGGGCCGGCCTCTTCGGGTACGCGGCCGAGGCCTACTGGCTCGACGTCGGGACCCCGGAGCGCTATCTCCAGGCGACCTTCGACATCATCGGGGGCAAGATGGGCACGAACCTCGACGATCGCCTCGGACACGGGTACCTGGACGTCGACGCGTCGGCGGTCGTCGAGGGTCGCGTCCTCGCGCCGGCGGTCATCGCCGCGGACTGCCACATCGCGGCCGGGGCCCAGGTCGGGAGCCTCGCCGTGCTCGGTCACCGGACGCACGTCGGCGAGGGGGCGCTGATCGAGCGGGCGGTGGTGTTGGACGGGGCGCAGATCGGTGCCGGCTGCGTCCTGCGCGACTGCGTCGTCGCCGCCGGGGTCCGGATCGGGCCGGGGACCGAGATCAGCGGGGGCGCGGTGCTCGGGGCGGGAGCGACGATCGGGGCCGACAACGTGATCACCAACGGCGCCCGGATCTCCGCCGGGGTCCATCTCCCCGACGGGGCGGTGCGGTTCGCATGACCCGCTCGGCGCCCGGGGCCCCGGCCGAGGTCGACCTGACGTGGGAGACGATCGCCGCGCTCGACGAGTCGGCCCAGCTCGCCGACGTCCTCGCCGTGCCCACCCACCTGGGCGACGCGCTCTGGCGGGTCGAGTCGGCGGGGATCGAGCCGGTCGACACCCCGGGGGGGCTCGTGGTGGCGGGGATGGGCGGCTCGGCGATCGGCGGGGTCCTGGCCCGGGCGGCGCTCGGCGACCACGCGTCCCGGCCGATCCTCGCGGCCCGGGCCTACGGCCTGCCGCCCTGGACGACGCCGGACACGACCGTGCTCTGCGCGAGCTACTCGGGCGAGACCGAGGAGACCCTGGCCTGCTACGAGGCGGCCGGGGCGGTCGGCGCCCGCCGGGTGGTCGTCACCACCGGGGGGGAGCTCGCCGCCCTCGCCCGCCAGGACGGGGTCCCCGTGATCCCGCTTCCGGGTGGCTTCCAGCCCCGGTGCGCGGTCGCCTACATGTTCGTCTCGGCGCTCGAGGTCGCGGCCCTGTGCGGGGCGGCGCCGCGCCTGGCGGCGGAGATCGACGTGGCCGCCGCCCACACCGGGACCCTGATCGCCGAGTGGGGCCCCGACGCCCCGGAGGACTCGCTGGCCAAGACGATCGCCCGGGGTCTCCACGGGACGATCCCCGTGATCGCCGGGTCGGCCCTGACCGCGCCGATCGCCTACCGGTGGAAGACGCAGATCAACGAGAACGCCAAGGTCCCGGCGTTCGCCCACGAGCTGCCCGAGCTCGACCACAACGAGCTCGTCGGGTGGGGCGGGGCCAGCGAGGTCGGGCGCTTCGGCGCGGTCTTCCTCGACGACTGCGACATCCATCCGCGGGTCAAGGCCCGGATCGACCTGACCGAGCGCGCGGTCGCCGAGGAGGCCGTCGCCACGTTCCGGGTCGAGACCCGGGGCGAGACGAGCGTCGAGCGCGTGGTCTCGCTCGTCCTCCTCGGCGACCTCGTCTCCCTCTACATGGCGATCCTCCGCGGCCTGGATCCGTCTCCGGTGCCGGCGATCGACTCGCTCAAGCGGGCGCTGGCCGAGCGCGATTAGCCGGCCCCGACCGCCTCGCCGAACCTTGACAAGGGTTTGGTAAGGTAGGGCGAGTGAGCGGCGCGCTGACCATCCACGAGGCAGCCGAGACGACCGGCTGGTCGCCGCGGATGCTCCGCTACATCGAGCGGATCGGCCTGCTCGTCCTGCGCCGGTCGGAGTCCGGCTACCGCCTCTACGGGCCGGAGGAGCTCCAGCGGCTGCGGACCCTGCGCGAGCTGCTCGCCGAGTTCGACGTCGGCCTCACCGACATCGGCTTCGCCCTGCGAATGCGGCGCGAGCCGGAGCTCGAGCGCGCCGTGGACGCCTGGTTCGAGACCGAGCCCCGCCGCCCCCAGGACGTCCCGGCCGACGAATGGCTGCGCTGGGAGCAGGACAAGCACCAGAAGCTGATCCCCGCGACCCCCCCGACATTGGAGCCCGTATGACCCCGACTGCCGTCCTGACCGAGACCGACTTCAAGGTCGCCGACCTGTCGCTGCACGTGTTCGGGCGCAAGGAGATCGACCTCGCCGAGCACGAGATGCCGGGGCTGATGTCGACGCGTCGGGAGTTCGCGGACGCCCAGCCGCTCAGGGGGGCCCGGATCACCGGCTCGCTCCACATGACGGTCCAGACCGCGGTGCTGATCGAGACCCTGACCGCGCTCGGAGCCGAGGTCCGCTGGTGCAGCTGCAACATCTTCTCGACCCAGGATCACGCGGCGGCGGCCGTCGTCGTCGGCAAGGACGGCACCCCCGAGGATCCGCGGGGCGTCCCGGTCTACGCCTGGAAGGGCGAGACCCTCGCGGACTACTGGTGGGCGAGCGAGCAGGCCGCGCGCTGGCCGGACGGGGGCGGCCCGAACATGATCCTCGACGACGGCGGCGACGTGACCATGCTCGTCCACAAGGGCGCCGAGTACGAGCGCGCCGGAGCCGTCCCCGACCCGGCGCAGGCCGAGTCCGAGGAGTTCCGCGTCTTCCTCTCCCTCCTCCAGCGCTCCCTCGCCGAGGATCCGCACCGGTGGACGAAGATCGCCGCCGAGATCAAGGGCGTGACCGAGGAGACGACGACCGGAGTCCACCGGCTCTACCAGATGCAGGAGGCCGGGACCCTCCTGTTCCCGGCGATCAACGTCAACGACTCGGTGACCAAGTCGAAGTTCGACAACATGTACGGGTGCCGCCACTCCCTGATCGACGGCCTCAACCGGGCGACCGATGTGATGATCGGCGGCAAGGTCGGTGTCATCTGCGGCTTCGGCGACGTCGGCAAGGGCTGCGCCGAGTCACTCCGGGGCCAGGGCGCCCGGGTCATCATCACCGAGATCGACCCGATCTGTGCGCTCCAGGCGGCGATGCAGGGCTACCAGGTGACGACGCTCGAGGACGTGA
>JAXDHK010000453.1:0-4043 GCA_034664545.1 Solirubrobacteraceae bacterium | reverse complement strand
GGAGCCGCGCTCGTCGCGGTGTCGCCGCTCCAGAGGACGGTCGCGATCACGACGCCGGCGAGCCCGGCGCTCGGCAGCGCGAAGCCCGCGGGCCGCCGCCGCCCCGGCGCCGACCGCGCCAACCGCGTCGCCTGCTCCTTTATCCATTCCACCCCGCTCCGCTCGGGCCCCGTCCGCGACAGCCACAGGTAGCTGAGGAACGCGGCCGGACCGAAGATCGTCATGACGGGAACGAAGGCCGCCGCCGTCGCCCCGAACAGCCCGGGGCCCACCAGCGGCGTGACGCTCGGGGCCACCGCCCCGAAGACGACGATCACCGACATGGCCACGAGCGCCCCCCGCCGTCCGAACCCCTTGTAGGCGGCGATCGTGTACAGGCAGAAGACGAGCAGGTCGCCGAGGCCGACGTTGGCGTTGTAGATGGACGTCGCGAAGCCGATCGACGGGTCCAGCGGCCGTCCCTGGAGGCTGATCGCGAGCACCGGCGTCAGCGCGACGACCTTCGTGAAGAACGTGTCGTACACCGCGAGGAACAGCGTGAAATAGGCGATCTGGCGCAGCACCAGCCCGCCCTGGATGTACAGGTTGGTGATCCCGACGGCGGCGATCATCACGACGATGCTGGTCAGGACCCAGTAGATCTGAAGACCGCCGTCGATCTCGGCGATCGACCGGGTCACCAGGAGGTTCGCGGTCAGGAGGACCGGGATCGCGATCCACAGGACGCGCGTCGAGACGAGCGGGCGGAACGCGATCATCAGCGCCGACATGAAGGTGATGACGAGGAAGCCGGTCAGCACTCCCGCCGGCACGGCGACGTACAGCACCGGGAGGGCGACGATGAAGCAGGCGAGCACGCCGAGGTCGCGCGAGTTGAACGCCCCGATCGGCGGCCGCTCGAGGGGGACTCGGCGGAAGTAGGCAAGCGCACAGAGCGCCCCGGTCAGCGATCCGACGACGGCGACGACGATCTGGAAGACGGTGGCGGCGTTCACGTCAGTTGCTCTCCCCGCTGGTGAATGTGGTTTCGAGCAAGTCGGCTCGGAGGGGGCGCAGCGCGGCCGGCCGACCGTCGACGATGGTGCAGACGACCGGCAGGCCGCGGCCGTCGAGCGCGATCCGCCGCCCCGCCTCCTCGGCGCTCAGCCCTCCGGCCGTGTCCCGGCTGAGCGTCAGCTCGAGCCCGTCGTCGGGCCGCGCCCGCACCGAGAAGCGGGCCGGCCACGGCTCGCCCGGCAGCTCCTCGCACGCCTCGACGACCTCGCGCGGCGTCACGACGCGCCCGCCGAGGCGCAGCAGGTGGTCGGCCTTGCCGAGGATCCGTGACGTCGCCGGGGTGCCCGACAGGCTGCACGTGAGGTCGGGTTCGGCGAGTTGGCGCACGACGTCCCGGGTGTCGTAGCGGAACACCGGCATGCATTCCCGGTAGGGGTAGTAGGGGGTGATGACAACGCTGCCGAGCGCGCCGGCGGCGGCCGGCCTGCCGGTGTCGAGATCGATCACCTCAACGAAGCCCATGTTGAGGTCGTGATGCAGGTGGCCCTGTTCGCACACCCGCCCGCTCACCGGGAGCACCTCGGTCATGCCGAAGGTGTCGTTGACGAGGATCGGGCCGAGCGTCTCCCGGGCCGCCCGGGCGAGCGCCGGCGAGAGCACCTCGCCGCCGCAGTCGACGCGCCGCAGACGAAAGTCGTCGGGGCCGTGGCCGCGGTGGCGGGCGAGCTTGACCAAAGCGGCCATGTAGCTGGGATACGTGGCCAGGAGCGTCGGCGCCCGATCGCCGCCCGTGAGGAGGCTGTCCAGGCTCTCGGCGAGGGGGACGAGGCCCATGGGCCGGGTCCGGGCCCCGACGAGCCGGCACACCGCCATGTTCTGCGCCATGGCGGCCGTCGCCCGAGAGCTGATGTTGATCTGCATGCAGTCGTCCGGACGAATCTCCTCGCGCATTAGGCCGCTGAGCGCCGCGAGCGCCGGCCACAGCTCGAGCTCGTAGCGCGAGAGCCAGATCTCCGCGGGCGCCCCGGTGGTGCCCGTCGTGCGGGTGGCGATGTGCGGTCGCGCCCCGTCGAGGATGAAGTCGGTCGGTCGGCCACGAGGTCGGCCTTGGACGTGACCGGGATCTCCGCCATGTCCGCGATCGTGATTCCCTTGGCCTGGAGATCGATCGACGCGAACCGGGCCCGGTAGTGGGGCGAGAGCCGGCCGAGGCGGCGCGCCGTTCGCCGGAGCGCCTGCTCCTGGAAGGCGCGGCGAGCCTGAGGGTCGGAGAACGGCCCGTCGAGCATCTCCTGGAGGTCGTCGCCCGGAGAGCCGAACGCTTCGAGGGTGGCGAGCGCGTCGCCGACGAGAAGCTCGACGTTCCGCGGATTGATCGGCCGGCCGCCGACCATCGACAGGGCCATTCGCAGTTGACGTACGCCGGTTTCGAACACTGGATCCTCCTCGCGCGAGAAAGGGCTACGCCCGGGCTCGAGGAGCCCGGGGCGGGCCGAGGTGACGACTAGGAACCGCCGACGCAGGCCGCGAACAGCACCGCGCTGAGCGACCCGAGCGTGTAGCGGACGTACTTCGCGGCACCGACGAGCTGGCGAGCCGACTGAGTCATGACTGCTCCTTGAATTGAGAGGGACTTCGCTGCCCCACAAAAACTAGGTTTGACCCGCCGGGCCGTCTGTGATCCCGGTCACACCATCGTTGAACGGCGTCTTACATCGCGGTGCGCGGAGCCGGTCACCCGGGCCGGCGGCGGGATCCCCGGCGCCCCCGCCCGCTCGCCACGGCGATCCCGCCCAGGCCGACCGCCGCCAGGGCCCCGCCGGCCATGAGCTCGGCCCGCCGGCGGGCGAGCCACGCCTGGAGGCTGTGGGTGTGGGCCCCAGCCCCGAACGGGCCCCGCCAGCCGTGGTCCCGCTCGCCGTCGCGCGGCTCCTCGAGGTAATCGCGGCGATCCGCCGGCGCCGGCCGGTCGGTCTGCTGTCCGGAGTAGCCGGTCCGGGCCAGGTGGCGCTCGGCCAGGCCGCCGGCCAGCCGGCTGCCGAGGATGGTGTACACCGTCGGCAGGCCCACCCAGAGCTCCCGCCGCCGGTGATGCGCCGCCCAGAAGATGGCCTCGGCCGCGACCTCCGGCGCGTAGATCGGCGCCACCGGCTGGGGCTCGTTCGGTACGTGCAGGCGCACCCACGAGAACTGGGTGGTGTTGAGCCCGGGGAGCTGCACGATGCACAGGTGTACGCCCGAGCCGCGGTGGCGGAGCTCCGTGCGGAGCGACTCGACGAAGCCCTGGACAGCGTGCTTGGCCGCGCAGTAGGTGGCCTGGAGGGGGATTCCCCGGTAGCCGAGGGCCGAGCCGACCTGGACGATCGTGCCGCGGTCGCGCCCGAGCATCCGGCCCAGCGCCGCCTGGGTGCCGTGCACCGAGCCCAGGTAGGTGACCGCGGTGACGCGGGCGAACTCGGCCGCCGTGGTGTCCGACACCTCGCCCAGGACCGCGGTCATCGCGGCGTTGATCCAGACGTCGATCGGGCCGAGCTCGCGCTCCACCCGCTCGGCGGCCCGGTCGATGGCCCCGGCGTCGGCCACGTCGCAGGGCAGGACGAGTGCCCGCCCGCCGCGCTCCTCGACCTCGGCCGCCGCGGCCCGAAGGCCCGCCTCGCCCCGGGCGATCAGGCCGATGGCGGCGCCCGCCCGGGCGAAGCGGTGGGCGGTGGCCCGGCCGACGCCGGCCGAGGCCCCGGTGATCACGACGACCTCGGGTGCGCCTCCAGGCGGTCGGGCGTCGGAGCGCGGGGAATCCATTTCCCGGCGTCCTACCCGCTTTGGCCCCGCGATCCCCGAGCCGAGCGCGCCGCGGATCGGGCGATCGAGGGGCCGATCGCCGAGGTCGTCGCGCTCTCAGCCCAGACGCCTCGAGATGGCCTTCAGCCGCCCGCGCTCACGCAGGACCGCGGCCAGTCCGACGTGCGCCATCGGGTTGGTTCGGGGCGAGTCGTCCTGCTCCCGGGCCCAGCCGTAGGTGTTCAGCGCCCCCTCGAGGTCCCCGCCCC
>JAXDHK010000452.1:0-3978 GCA_034664545.1 Solirubrobacteraceae bacterium | reverse complement strand
CTCGCCGGGATCGCCGCCGGCCGGGCGCCGGTCGACATCACGGTCATCGCCGGCGACGCCGCCGCCCTGCCCGCCGAGTCCGGGAGCTGCGACGCCGTCGTCGCGTCCCTGGTCCTGTGCTCGGTTCCCGACCAGGCCGCGGCCCTCGCGGAGATCGTGCGGGTGCTCCGCCCCGGGGGCGAGCTGCGCTTCTTCGAGCACGTGGTCGCCCGCCAGCCCGTCGCGGCCTCGCTCCAGCGCGGCCTCGACGGCTCGGGCGTCTGGCCCCGCCTGGCCGGAGGCTGCCATCTCGCCCGGGACACGGCGGCGGCGATCGACGCCAGCGGCCTCGTCGTCGAGCGGCTGCGCCGCGTCCCGCTACCGGGCCCGGTGCAGGTCCCGGCTGTCCTCGGGGTCGCGCGGCGGTCGGCGACCGAACCCTCGCCGTGACCTCTAAGGACTCGCGGGACGGGCGCGCGGCCGGGCTCGAGGACCCGGACTCCACCACCGCCGCCGGCTCGCACCGGCCCCCGGGCGCCTACGCGACCGGACGGAGGTGCTGGAAGGGCCGACCGTCGCGGAGCTCTCGGACCACCGCCTCGACCAGCCCCTCCCCGCCGCCGGTCCGCCCGTCGGTGACCGCGTCGATTATTCCCCGCTTGCGGGCGATCAGCCGGGCCATCGTCTCGTCGATCGTCTCCGCGGCCAGCAGGTAATAGGCGCTGACCGCGTCCCGCTGGCCGATCCGGTGGCAGCGGTCCTCGGCCTGGTCGTGCATGGCCGGCGTCCACTCGAGCTCGAGGAAGGCCACGTTCGAGGCTCGGGTCAGGGTGATCCCCTGGGCGGCGACCCGGGTCGCGCACACGATCAGCGGCGGCCCGTCCGGCTCCTGGAAGGCGGCGATCGCCGCCTCCCGGGCCCCGATCGAGTCGCTTCCGAGCAGGTGCGCCGCGTCGGGGAAGCGCTCGAGCACCGCCTGCTGGACCTCGACGTGGCGGGCGAAGACCACCAGCGCCTCGCCCGAGGCCAGGAAGTCGTGGACCCAGGCCAGGGCCCCGTGGAGCTTGCCCCGGGCGGCCAGGCGCTGGAGGGTCCCGAGCTGGGCCAGGCGCTCGGCCCGGAGCGTCGAGGCGATCTTCGCGTTGAGGACCGACAGGTCGAGGGGCTGATCGCGCAGCCAGGCGATCACGTCGTGCTCGGCCAGGCGGTACTCGGCCTCGTTGGACAGGGCGATCGGGACCACGGCCTGGCGCTTGGCCGGCAGCTGGGGGAGGACGTCGCGCTTGAGGCGCCGGACGAAGCACCGCCGGCGCAGGTGCCAGTGGAGGCGCTCCTCGCTGCGCTCCCCCTGGAACTGGCGGGAGAAGCGGGCCCCCGAGCCGAAGTCGCCGAGCCGGCCGATCACCCGCAGCTGGGCGATCAGCTCGTCGGCGTGGTTGAGCACCGGGGTCCCGGTCAGGGCCAGGCGCAGCCCGTCGGCGGTCACGCTCGCCGCCAGCTTCCGAACCGCCTGGGTCCGCTTGGCCTGGGGATTCTTGCAGTAGTGGGACTCGTCGATCACCACCGCCCGCGGCCCCCGGCGGCCGAGGGCCTCCCGGTGGGCGGCGACGATTTCGTAGTTGACGATCACGATGTCCGCGGCCGGCGGCGCGCCCCCCCGTCCGGTGACCATGGCGACCGACCGGTGGGGCAGCCACTTCGCCGCCTCCCGCTCCCAGTTGAGCTTCAGCGAGGCCGGGCAGACGACGATCGCCGGGTAGGCCCGGTCGGCCTCGAGCGCGGCCAGCGCCTCCACCGTCTTCCCGAGCCCCTGCTCGTCGGCCAGGAAGGCCCGGCGGGCCTCGAGGACATAGCGAACCCCCGCCCACTGGAACGGCTGGAGCTCGCCGCCGAGGACGGCGGCGACCTCCGGGATAGGCAGCGCGCTCGTCGCCTTCGAGCTCCGGACCGCCGCCGCCGCCTGCTCGTGCTCCTCGCGCAGGGCCCCGAGGAGCTCGGCCGCCGGCGGGGTCACCGCGACCCCGTGGAGGGCGATGAACCCGTCGAGCCCCGGGGCGATCCACGGATCCGGCGCCGCCCGGCCGGCCGAGGTGCCCGGGAGGGCGGAGAACGCCGCCCCGATGTCCGGGTCCCAGAGCACGTCGAGGCGCAGGCGCAGCCCCTCGACCCCGTCGGCCAGGACGAGGCGGGCCGGCGGGGGGACGTCGCCCAGCTCGAGCGCCGCCACGCACCGCTCGGCCGCCGCATCCAGGCGGGCCGACCGCTGGTCGCGGAGCTCGGCCGCCGCCGCCGGGCTCAGCGGGACGAGCCATCGGCCGTCCTCCCGGGGGATGGCCCCCTCGAGCAGTGCCGGTGGGATCCGCCCGGCCCGGGTGTCGAGGACCAGCCAGCCCCGGCCGTCGTGGCGCGCCGTGGTCACCCGCCCGACCCACCGGCGCTCGATCGCCCCGAGCCAGGCGTCGACCCCGGCGCTCGTGGTCAGCTCCGGGAAGCGGTCGAGCACCTCGGCGACGTGGACGCCCGACCAGTCGTCCGCCGGGGCCGACCACTCCCGCGACTCCCAGTCGAACCGGCGGTGGGGGATGCCCCGGACGGCGGCGACGATGTGCGGGTCGTAGGCGAAGGAGAGGACGACGACCGGGTCCCCTTCCGGTTGGCGGCGGAGGACCACGTTGGCCCGGTGCGGGCGTCCGCCGCCGTCGGGGCGGCTCCCGCTCGGACTCCGCTCGGTCCGCGGGTCGACTCGGGGAACCAGTTCCATCCAGACCGTACGGTAGCGCCCGCCCAGGCTGGATCCGCGCCCCCGCTGTCCGGTCGGGCGCTCGATTCCGGCGGGCTAAGCTGGGTCCGTGCAGGACGGGCTCCGACAGCTGAACCCCGGGGACATGTTCGCCGGATACCGGATCGAGTCGCTCGCCGGGCGCGGGGGGATGGGTCTCGTCTACAAGGCCCGCCAGGAGCGCCCCCAGCGGATGGTGGCGGTCAAGGTGATCATGCCCGAGCTCGCCGGGGACGCCGACTTCCGGGCCCGGTTCGAACAGGAGGCCTCGCTGGCGGCCCAGATCGAGCACCCCAACGTGATCCCCATCTACGGCGTCGGCGACGAGGACGGCCTCCTCTACATCGTCATGCGCTTCGTCGAGAGCCAGGATCTCGGGGTTCTCCTCCGCGCCCACCAGCGCCTGGACCCGTGGCACGCCGCCCGGATCGTCAGCCAGATCGCCGCCGCGCTGGACGCCGCCCACGCCCGGGGCCTCGTCCACCGCGACGTCAAGCCGGCCAACGTCCTGGTCACCGGGCCGGCCGGTCAGGAGCACCTCTATCTGACCGACTTCGGCCTGACCAAGCGCGTCGCCGACTTCGGGGCGCCCGGGGGGATGACGGCGACCGGGGGGTTCGTCGGGACGCTCGACTACATCGCCCCCGAGCAGGTCAGCGGGGCCCCGGTCGACGCCCGGGGCGACGTGTACGCCCTCGGCTGCGTCCTCTACCAGCTCCTGACCGGGGCGGTTCCGTTTCCCCGCCCGAACGAGGTGGCCAAGATCTTCGCCCACCTCACCGTCGCCCCGCCGGCCCCGAGCGAGCTCATCCCCGAGGTCTCCCCGGAGATGGACGCCGTCGTGGCCCGGGCGATGGCCAAGGACCCCGACGACCGCTACCAGTCGGCCGGAGAGCTCGCCCGGGCGGCGACGGCGGCCGCTGCCGGAGTCCCGGAGACGGCAGTAGGGTTCGCGGAGACCGGGGCCCACCCGACCCCGGCCATGACCTACCCGGGCAGCGCCGCGACCCGGTCGCGTCCCCGCCCGGACGGCCCGGTCCCGCTCCCGCCGTTCGTCGCGGTGATCGCCGAGCGGGAGTTTGTCGGGCGCGCCGGGGTCCTCGACCGGGTGCTCGGGGAGTGGGCGGAGCTCGGGTCGGAGCCGCGGCTGGTCCTGGTGACCGGGGATGCCGGGATGGGCAAGACCCAGCTGACCACCCATTTCGCCCGGGAGGTCCATG
>JAXDHK010000451.1:0-2829 GCA_034664545.1 Solirubrobacteraceae bacterium | reverse complement strand
GACTCGGCGCGCTCGTCGGCGATGAACTGGCCGAACTCGGACTCCTCCTCGTCGCCGACCGGCTTCTCGAGGGAGACCGGGGCCTGGGCCGACCGCTTGATGGAGTCGACCTCCTCGGGATCGATGCCCGTGACCGCGGCGATCTCCTCCGGGGTCGGCTCCCGGCCGAGCTCGGTCACCAGCTTGCGCTCGGCCCGACCGATCTTGTTGAGCTTCTCGACGACGTGGACCGGGATCCGGATCGTCCGGGCCTTGTCGGCCAGGGCCCGGGCGATCGCCTGACGGATCCACCAGGTCGCGTAGGTCGAGAACTTGAAGCCCTTGCGGTAGTCGAACTTCTCGGCCGCCCGGACCAGGCCGAGCGTCCCCTCCTGGATCAGATCGAGGAACGGCAACCCCTGGTTGCGGTAGTTCTTGGCGATCGAGACGACGAGGCGGAGGTTCGACTCGACCATCTTCTGCTTGGCGTCGAGGTCCCCCCGCTCGATCCGCTTGGCCAGATCGACCTCCTCCTGCGCCGTCAGCAGCCGGACCTTCCCGATGTCCTTGAGGAAGAGCTGCAGCGAGTCGGTCGTCATGTCGGGCTTGAGGTCGAGCGCGGTCTTGGCCTTGCGGCGCCCCCGCTTGTCCGGCGCCCGCTCGACCTCGCTCCCGGCAGCCGTCGCCGGGTCGATCTCCTCGACCAGCTCGATCTCGGAGCGCTCGAAGAAGCCGTGGAGCTCCTCGAGGTCCGCCTCGTCGAGGTCGAGCTCCGATACCGCGCCCTGGATCTCGGCGTAGGTGAGCACGCCGACCTGCTGGCCCCGGGTGATCAGTCCCTTGACCTCTTCGAGCTCCTGAAGTTCCGCTACTGACATTTCGTTCCGTTTCCGTCGCGCAGCCGGGGATCCCGTGCCTGGGACGCATCCGACTGAGGTGGCCGCTGAGCGCCGTCTGAGCGCGTCAAAGGCGGCAAATCGCCGCACGCTACAACTCAAACGTATGTTCTAGATGGTAGGCGCTTTACTTTGTGAAGTCAAACACCGGCGGAACGCGTCCGCCGGGGCCTTCGGGCGTCTATCGGCGCGGTCGGGCCGCGCCTGGACCCGATGCACCGCTCGTCCTTATCCATACGCAGAAGAGCCCGCCGCGTTTCAATGGTTCCAGGTTTTTCCGCCGAAGCTCCCACCGAGTCCTCCCGCCCCGGGCCGGCCCGCCCGGCGTCCCGCCAGCGGGTACGCCATGATGAGGGCGTGACCGAGTCCGACGAGCCCGACACCGGCGGCGTGCTCTCCGGTCTCCCGGACACCCGCCCCCAGCGGCGCAGCCCCAAGCGCGGAGCGGCACCCGCGGCCGCGACCGCCGCCCCGCCGGGCGAGCCACCGGCCACCGCCACCGCTACCGCTACCGCCCGGACCCGGAGCGCTCCGGCCAAGGCCACCGCCGCCGCCAAGAAACGAACCGCATCGACCAAGGCGCGCGCCGCCGCCAAGGGCACCGCCGCCAAGAGCCCGACGGCCAAGACCCGAGGCGCCGCATCCCAGGCCCGGAGCGCCACCGCGGCCAAGACCCGAGGCGCCCCAACCCAGGCCCGGAGCGCCACCGCGGCCAAGACCCGGGGCACCACCGCCAAGTCCCGGGCCCCCGCCGCGAACGCCCGGGGCGCCGCCGCGACCAAGACGCCCGCCCCCGCCATCAAGGCCCGGGCCGCGTCGACCGGGACCGGGGCCGGGGCCCGCGCGGCGAGACCCTCGACCCCCGGCGCCAGCCGATGGGAGACGCCCGTCGCCGCCCAGGGCTTCGAGGCCGACACCGCGCACGGGGCGGTCGAGCCCCCGAGCCGGACCGACCTCCTCGGATCGGTCGCCCAAGGCGCCGGAGAGCTGGCCCACGCCGGCCTGGCCTTCGGCCGGGAGCTCCTCCGGACGGTCCTCGGCCGGCTCCCCGGAGCCTAGGCCCTTACGGGGTAAGTTTTTCCCCCGCCCCCGGGCGGGTTACGTATACTGGCCGACGCCAGCCGAGCTCCCCCGCGTCCGCGCCGGGGAGGCGGGGGAACCAATGCGGACCTCGGTCCGCGGGGGCGAATCGGTCCGATCGGGGCCGTAGCGCAATGCGCGAGCCCGTCAGCTCACCCCGTAGGCGACGCGCCGTACCGCCCCAACCGATGACGCCCCCCTCAGCCCCCCTACGGTGGGCAGCGGCCTGCCTGGCCATGCTGCTCGGAGCCCCGGCCACCGCCCTGGCCGGTTCGCCGACCGGCGGCGTCACGGCCCCGCTCGCCCCCCTCGCCCCCCTGCTCGGCGGCACTCCCCCGTCGGCCGCCGTGGCCCAGGGACCCCCCGGACCCGGCACCCTCGGGTCGCCCCCGGGCGGGGCCATGCTCGGGGCGGTCGCGCTCGTCCGCGGCCGCCTGACCCCGGCCCAGGCCGGCCGGTCGGTCGTCCTCGCCATCCTCGAGGCCGGCCGCGGCTGGGTCAACCTCGGCGCCGCCAGGGCCGACGCCGCCGGCGGCTTCGTCGTCGCCTGGCGCCCGAAGCACCTCGGTCGCGTCCTCCTGCGCGCCTCGGCCCCCGGCACGAGCCTCCGCCCGACCGCCCCGGCCGAGGTCTACCTACCGGTCGTGGCCACCTGGTTCGGCCCGGGCTCCTACGGCTCCCGGACCGCCTGCGGGCAGGTCCTCACCCCGGACCTCGTCGGCGTCGCCCACCGGAGCCTCCCCTGCGGGACGATGGTGGACATCGTCTACGGCAACCAGGCGATCAGCGTCCCGGTCGTCGACCGGGGGCCGTTCACCGCCGGCGTCTCCTACGACCTGACCGCCGCCACCGCCCAGGCTCTCGGGGTCACCGA
>JAXDHK010000450.1:0-3566 GCA_034664545.1 Solirubrobacteraceae bacterium | reverse complement strand
GCGATCGCGTACAGCCCGTCCTGGTAGACATAGGGCTCCCGGAGATCCGGGACCACCTCCGACCACCTCGCGTCACCGTCGTTTCCCATCGGGCCAGCCTACCGTTGCCGGATCGACGCGGGCGCTCTCGCGGGAGCCACATCCCCGATTCGAGCCTTCGGCCCCTGGTGTCCCGGCGGCCCCGCCGGGTTGGGTCTAGCTGGGATCCATGGCCGCCGAGCCCCAAGCCCGCCCGGTCGTCTTCGACCCGGCCGCGTTTGAGACCTTCCGGTTCGTCGGGCGCGAGCTCGACGACCGGGGGCCGGCGAGTTGCGAGCTCCTGAGGGTCTCGCCGATGCACGGCGACCGGCAGCCTCGGCCCTGCGAGGCGGGCGCTACATGCGGTGGGGCGGCGTGGGGACGGGGATGACCCGGAGGCCGTCGATGCCGGTGAAGTCGGTCGGGTTGGCGGTGTACAGCGGGAGATCGAGGGCCAGGGCGGTCGCCGCGATCATGGCGTCGTATGCGCGTGCCGCGGGTTTGCGCCCCGCCCGGCGCAGCGACGCGGCGACCTGTCCGAACGCGCGAGCGGCGGCCGCATCGAAGGGAAGCGGATCGAAGTCGGCCTCGGCCTGTTGGAGGTGGGCCTGTCGGGCGGCGCGCTCCGGCTCATCCCGGGCGACGAGCGGACCGACAGACAGCTCGGCGAGTGTGACCGCCGTGATGAGGGGCTCGGCCGGGAGGAGCTCGGCCTTGCCGATTCGCGCGAGCTCGATCACGGTCGACGTGTCCAGGATGCCGCGACGGTGCCGGACCGCCGTGCTCATATGCGGGCGTCGAGGGTCTCGTCGATGTCGGCCCGCAGCCGAACGGGATCGACGGGGGGCAGGCGGCGCCAGCGCTCGAGCAGCACCGCGGCGGCCAGGGGTCCCGGCGACAGCGGCCGCAGCTGGGCGACGGCCCTGCCGGCGCGCGTGATCGTGATCGCCTCCCCGCGCGCGGCGCGGTCGACCACGTCGCCACCATGATTCCGCAGCTCGCGGATGCTGACGTCAGCCATCCAGTGACCGTATCACGCGTGATACTTGCGCGCTCGCCGCTGCGGCAACCCGTGGGTCCGCGCGTGATCGAGGCGATGGCCCCGAGGCCGAACGCGGCTACGAGGGGTTGGGTCTAGGCTGGGATCCCGTGTCCGCCAAGCCCCAACCCGGCCCGGTCGCCTTCGCCCCGGCCTCGTTCGAGACCTTCCGGTTCGTCCACCGCGACCTCGACCACCGGGGGACGGTCCGCCTCGGCTACGCGCTCGACCGCGACGTCGAGTTCGTCGAGGAGATCGACCTCCCGGCGGGGACCCGCGTGGACCCGGCCTCCCGCGAGCGGGTCGATGGGATCCTTGCGCTCCTCCACTGGGTCGCCGGCGTCAGCTACTACAAGACCGCGGCGCCCGCCCGGGTGAGCTCCGATGCCGGGGCGCCCCCGCCGGCGGCCGCTCGCCTGCTCGAGGCCCTGTACTCCGAGGGGCTCGGGGAGTTCGCGTTGGTCAACGGCCTGCCCGGACTCCCCCGACCCCGGTTCGCGCCGGGGCCGGACGCGGGCGGGACCCCGGCCGGGGATGATGGCGCAGGGCCGGGCGGGGCTGCGGCTGCCGAGCCTCGGCGGGTCCTCGTCCCGCTCGGCGGCGGCAAGGACTCGGTCGTCGCGCTCGAGGCTGTCCGCCGGTCGGGCTGCGAGGTGGCGCTGTTCTCGGTCGGCGACCCCCCGGCCATCGCCGGAACCGCCCGGGTGGCCGGGCTCCCGCACCTCGTCGCCCGCCGCCGCCTCGATCCCGGGCTCGCCGGTCTGAATGGCGCCGGGGCGCTGAACGGCCACGTCCCGATCACGGCGATCGTCGCCTGCATCGCCGTGCTGACGGCGGCTCTCCACGACTTCGACGCGGTCGCGATGGCCAACGAGCGCTCGGCCTCCCAGGGGAACGTCCGCTGGGACGGGATCGAGGTCAACCACCAGTTCAGCAAGGGCTTCCCGGCCGAGCGGCTCCTCCGGGCGGCGGTGGCCGAGGCGGTCGACGGGGTCGACGTGTTCTCGGTCCTCCGGCCGGCCTCGGAGCTCGCGATCGCCCGGGCGTTCGCCCGCCTCGAGCCCTACCACGGAGTGTTCACGAGCTGCAACGCCATCTTTCGCCTCGATCCGGCCCGGCGGGCGAGCTCGTGGTGCGGCGACTGCCCGAAGTGCCGGTTCGTGTTTCTCGTGCTCGCCCCGTTCATGGTCCCGGCGGACCTCGCCGGGGTCTTCGGCCGCGACCTCCTCGACGACGAGGACCAGTTCCCCGGGTTCGCGCTCCTGACCGCGACCGGCGGGAACAAGCCGTTCGAGTGCGTGGGCGAGGAGGAGGAGAGCCTGGCGGCGATCCGGATGCTCGCCGGTGATCCCCGGTGGGCGCGCCACAGCGTGGTCCGTCGCCTGGCCAGCGAGGTGATCCCCCGGTTTCCCCCCGGCGCCGGAGCGCCCGACGCCGCGCTCGCCTTGAGCGAGGATCATGCCGTCCCGGCGAGCCTCCTGCCCCACGTACGTGCGCTTCTCGGAGCTTGACGGCCGGTCGGTCGGCGTCTGGGGCGCCGGCCGGGAGATCCGCTCGCTCGCCGCCCAGCTGGCCCGCAGGGTCCCGTCCGCCCGAATCGTCGTGGTCGCGGCCGACGAGGCGCTCGATCCGACCGTTGTGGCCGAGCTCGGGGATCCGCGCGTGGTCGGGGCGCGGGAGGCCGCCGCCGCGCTCGGGGCGTGCGACGTCGTCGTCCGCTCGCCCGGGGTCTCGATCTACCGCGACGAGCTGCGCGCGCTCCGCGAGCGCGGGGTGCCGGTGACCACGGCCACCGGCCTGTGGCTGGCCGAGCGGGGCGGCGCCGGGGTGATCGGGGTGACCGGGACAAAGGGGAAGAGCACGACCGCCGGGCTCATCCACCACCTGGCGCGGGCCGCCGGCGGCCCGGCCGAGCTCGCCGGGAACATCGGCGTCCCGGCTCTCGACCTCCTCGACCGGCCGCCTGGGGAGCTCGCGGTGGTCGAGCTCTCGAGCTATCAGATCGCCGACCTCGAGGTCGGTCCGGAGGTCGTGGCGATCACCAACCTCTACCCCGAGCACACCGACTGGCACGGCTCGGACGCGGCCTACCGGGCGGACAAGCTGCGGATCCTCGGGCTCCCGGGGGTTCGGTCGAGCGTCCTCAACGCGCGTGACACGGCGCTGGCGGCCGCGGCCCGAACCGCTCCCGACCCCGTCTTCTACGGCGGCCCGGACGGGTGGGACGCGACGCCCGAGGGGATCTCGTATCGGGGCGGCCCACCGGCGGTCGGGACCGGCGAGCTTCCCCTCCGGGGCGAGCACAACGCGCTCAACCTGTGCGCCGCGCTTGCGGCGCTCGGCGCCGCGGGCGTCGCGGCCCCGCCTCTCCCGGCCGGGCTCGCCGGCTTCACGGGGCTCCCGCACCGCCTCGAGGTCGTCGCCGACGCGGACGGGGTGGTCTGGGTCGACGACAGCATCTCGACGACGCCCGAGTCGACCCTCGCCGCCCTGGCGAGCTTCGCCGACC